>JAAZON010000609.1 GCA_012797725.1 SAR324 cluster bacterium
CTTTACTAAATAATTGACAGAAAGGGATCCAAAAAAATCAAATAGCGCAGTAACCAATGTAACACAAATCAACCACAGAGACAGAAATGTGTGATCTTTTAAAACCATCATCATCCGAAGCTTGTTCTGAGCGACAATCACAAAAAAAGCCAAAGCAAATTCTATCATAATGATCAAAGAGAACATATTGTTTACTAAGATAGGGGACTTATAGTAAATTAGGAATGGAGACACAATTATAAGAGCACTTAAGGTTTTTTTTGCGCTCCCAATTACGCTATTCTTAGTTGGTTTTGACTCTGCTAAGTATGCATAAGAAAGCATTTTGCCCTCCAATTAATTCAGCTCAATTTGCTTTTTACATTCAAACTCAGATACTTCGCTTTTCAAGGAATAGAAAGTGTTCATTATTAGTGCATACTTTAGAAACTAATATTTAGCCGTTTAATCTGACTAGAATAAAGAAGTTCTTTCGAACAAAGATCTTCTGTTTTCTTGTAGAATCCAGGCAAGTCTTCTTTTCTTTTAACGATTTTATCGAACATGATATCAATAGTATCTGAGTCTAAATCGATATATTCAATACCACTTCTTTGAAGAACTCTGTAAGGCTCCGGGATAGCTTTGTTTATTGCAACGATCAATCCAGAATTAAGATAATCTGAGAATTTATTAGGAAATGCCACTTGATTAGTTACATTATAATCTCGAAAAAGGAACCCAACATCACAGGCACACAAGTACTTGAAATACTCTTCCGAATTTAAGTGCTTTATTATGTAATTACCTCTAGGAAAGCTGTTTCGAATCATTGCCTCGAATTGTCGGTCAGTATTACAGTAGAAGGCAAAGAACGACTCTTTGTCATGTTTATCAAATTCCTTAAACTTCTCTATTGTCTCATCAATCTTCTGCCAGGCCATTCGATATCCACTAAAGACAAATACCTTTATGTTGTCTTCTATACTTAAACTCCTCCTTATTTTGTTTCTCCATAACACCTTTTGTTCCATACCAATAACATCGACGACTCCGCATCGAACTTTGAATATCCTGAAATCATTCGTCTTGCTTTTTTGCAAATGATTACTACAATATTCACTTAGCTCATCAGATACAACGAAAGCTCCATCTGCCCTGTTTAAAGCAATCTTGAATACGGATCTCTTCAGTAAATATTTGGAATAGCTTATGATTTTCTGCATACCATTAGAATATTCCACTGCTTCTTCTAATGCACCTTGAATGTCTATGATCACTCTTGCTCTAGAATTCATTCTTTGTAGTATTTTTTTGATGAAAGTGATCTTCTCTAGTGCTTTTCTTCCATAAAGCATTACTAATTCCAAATCTTCTAGAGAGTATATTTCTCTTCTAATAGCATTATTATCTTCTGCAAAAACAGATATGAACCATTCTGAAGTGAAAGGAACATAATTCTGCTTCTGAAGTAATATACACTTTGTAGACATATTAAGCTGCTTAAAAAAAGCTTCTGCTCTTCTAAGAATAAGAGAAACATCTCCTGCTCGCTGACGCAAGTCTGCATGTGTCAACAGCACTATTCTTCTCATTCTGTCAACCTCCTTTATAGTCCAAACAGGCAGATCCTCTTTTCACGAGTTCCATCTTCTCCTTATGTCCTCGAAGTGCATAAGTTGAGACTGCAGGAGGCAACAAGCTGCTCATGAGACACAATGTCCTATTTCTGTAAGTTGCTTGAAGCCATAATAGTCTTATACAATTCAATATGTGAAGCTGCAGAGTTTTCAATAGAAAATATTTCTGCTCTATTTACGGCTCTAGATGCGAAAGTATCACGCAAATTGCTGTTCATAATGAGCCTCATAATGTTATTTGCAAATTGCTCTGCGTCTCCAGGCTTCGAAAGCAAACCAGAAACTCCATTCTCGATTATCTCACCATTACCACCAACATCTGTTGCAACAATTGGTATCCCACTTGTCAAGGCTTCAATTAAAGCAATAGACAAACCTTCCCAATCAGAAGACATAACAAAAATATCGCTTTCAGACAAAAGCTTTGGAATATCTCTTCTTATACCAAGGAAGAAAGTGTGACCTTGTATCTTGAGTTCAACACAGAGGCTCTTAAGATCATCTTTTAATTCCCCTTCTCCTGCTATCTTCAAGACGGGCGGTTCGATTCCTTTCTCTTTGCATTGACATACTACCATGTTGAAGCTCCTCAACATCATAGGATAGTTTTTTGGCCGCTGCAATCTTCCAACTGCGAGTAATGTTCTTACTCTATCAGATATTTCTCTTTTACTCTGGAATTCTTCGAGTGGAATTCCATTATATATTTTTGAAATTTTGCTAGATGAGATACCAATATCAAGTAGAGCCTTCTTACCAGCATCTGAAATAGCAATGTACCTTGTGATTCTTTTTCTCAGAAAGTGTTTGTGCAATAATGGATGCCTCAAAGGAGTACTATGATGGGTATAGACGGTTGGGATTCTTCGATTTGCAAATACAAGATAAACACTAATTCCGGAAACGTGAGAATGTATTACATCTGGTTTCTCTTTTTTAACTATTTCCCTAATAGAAACTATACCCTGAATAGAATTATTCCGGGCTGTGGATCCAATAAAACCCCAACCAATACTGTTCTTTTTCAGCAGTTCTATATATTCTTCCTGAAATGATTTAGCCGCCTTATCATCTTTCCTAACATCTTCTGCATCATCAAGAACATATATTACCTGATCTACTCCCTTTTCCTTCATCTTGCAGGCAAGATTTCTAACGTATACTTCTGCTCCACCTGGAGCGAAAGA
>JAAZON010000050.1 GCA_012797725.1 SAR324 cluster bacterium
ATATTACAACACCCGCCGCACTAAGGGCTGCAACCTTAGCCTCTGCCGTACCAAGCCCTCCACTTATAATGGCGCCGGCATGACCCATTCTTCTGCCAGGGGGAGCACTAATGCCAGCTATATAGGCCACAACAGGTTTATTCATATTCTCTTTAATCCAAACAGAAGCCTCCTCTTCTGCGCTACCTCCGATCTCCCCAATCATTACAACGGCACGAGTTTGAGGATCTGAATTAAACAATGCTAGACAATCTATAAAGTTGGTTCCCGTTATTGGATCTCCGCCTATCCCAATACATGTAGATTGTCCAAGCCCAAGGCAGCTCAATTGATAAACCGCTTCATAGGTAAGTGTTCCGCTTCTTGAGATAACGCCTATGTCCCCTTTTTTGTGAATACTGGCAGGCATTATTCCAATTTTGCATTCTTCCGGTGTAATTATTCCTGGGCAATTTGGGCCAACGAGCCTTGTACTCCTTCCCTTCATAAAAGATCTGACTTTAAGCATGTCAATTACTGGAATCCCCTCAGTGATGCAAACCACTAGTTCCAAATCTGCCCTTACTGCTTCCATTATGGCATCAGCCGCATGTTCTGCAGGAACATATATTACGCTCGTTGTGGCTCCACTAACTTCTTTTGCTTCTTGCACGGTATTAAAAACAGGAATTCCTTCATGAGTCCTCCCACCCTTCCCAGGTGAAACCCCTGCCACAATTTTTGTACCATATTCCAGGCAAGCCCTCGTATGAAAAGTCCCCGCTTTCCCAGTTAATCCTTGAGTAATGACTTTGGTGTTTTTGTTTATCAGAATACTCATAAAACTCACACCCCAACCGTGGCTTCCGCTTCCACGGCCTTGCTTGCTGCTTCTGCCATGGTATTTGCAGTCACAATCTTAAGCCCCGAATCCTTCAAAATCTTTCTCCCTGCCTCAAAATTGGTACCCTGAAGTCTCACAATTAATGGAACTTTAATTTCCATCTGAGTCGCTGCATCAACAATTCCCCGAGCAATCAAATCACAATGCAAGATGCCTCCAAATATGTTCACCAACACAACTCTAACATTAGGATCTGAAAGTAATATCCTAAACCCTGCAGCTATAGCTTCAGTGGAGGCTCCACCACCCACATCCAAGAAGTTTGCAGGACTTCCTCCAAAAAGTTTGACCAAATCCATTGTAGCCATGGCAAGACCCGCCCCATTAACCATACATCCAATATGACCATCAAGAGCAATATAACTAAGTCCAAATCTACTCGCAGCTAATTCCTTTGGGTCTATTTCATCCTCATCTACTAAAGCTCTAAGTTCTGGCTGCCTGAAAAGAGCGTTGTCATCTACAACACATTTCGCATCAAGCACTATCATTTCATTTTCTTTTGTAAGCACCAATGGATTAATTTCGATTAGCAACAAGTCATATTGAAAAAACATTTTGTGAAGTTTTGATAATAATTCATCGAATTCTCTTGAAAGTTGTTCTTGGAGCTCTAAGCGTCGGGTCAAATCCATGCAAATCCCCTGCTCCATCTCCATTCCCTGCTCAACAATTATTTTATGGATTTTCTCTGGCTTGTTTCGCGCCACCTCTTCG
>JAAZON010000610.1 GCA_012797725.1 SAR324 cluster bacterium
ATTACAGCCTTTCTATAAGCATCTAAACCATGCAAAAGTTTTGACATTTTTAGAAAGAGCAAGAACCCAGTTTCTTGATGATATCGGATGCCCTCTACAGACTTTGATTTCAGAGGGCATATTTTCTGTGGTGGCTAGCATTGAGGTTAAGTATAAGAGAGAACTTTTTGCAGGCGAGATACTCGTTACTTGTGAAAATATTGAGGTAAGAGGGAAATCTTTGTTTGTTAAGCAGAAGATATTTAATTCCAGAGCTAAGATTGCTATTGAGGCCCTGGTTGAGATCATGTTCTTGAGAGCTGCGACCAAGAGAGCAGGGAATGTCCCCGAAAAAATAGTGAAAACGATAGAGTCTGAAGGCTCTTCTGGGGCAAGAATCGCATGATTTGGTGCTTCTAGGGTCATTCCTTCGTGCTGTGAACACTGCATTAACCAAGAAAAGAAGCTAGTCTTGCTATTTGTCAGATTTTGTTCTAGGGTTAAGTCCTTGGCATTATTGGAACTAATTAGAGCATCCCTAAAAGATAGAGCTTTTCTCAAAGATGGTGCTTAAAAATAATGCCCAAAAATAAGGCTTCGCTCATTGATGAGCCTGGAAAAGAGTTCGAAGAGGCGTAAAAATTTTGCCTCCTTGGAGCTTTCATTAATATTAGTGTTATAAAGACTATGAAAGAGAACATACATCCAAAGTACTTCCCTGAAGCTGTCGTGACCTGCACTGGTTGTGGAAACGAATTTAAGACTGGTTCTACAATGCCTGAGATCAGGGTCGCTGTTTGCTCGGCTTGTCATCCTTTTTTTACTGGCAAGCAAAAATTTGTTGACTCTGAAGGTCGGGTGGAGCGTTTTAGGAAGAAATATGCTTCAAAAACATCAGCCACTACTGCATGACCTTTAGTTCTAGAGGAATTCTTTATCTGAGAAGAATAAAACAGCGCTTTTGGTGCTGTTTTATTGTTTTTTCTTTTTGTCTATTTCTGGTTGGCTGTGACGAAGGGCGCCTCGAGCTAGGAAGCAGAGCCCCATCTTTCAAGCTTAGTTCCGTTAATGGCTCTATTTTAAGTCTTGAGGATTTTAAGGGGAGTTATGTGTTGCTTAATTTTTGGGCTACGTGGTGCCCTCCTTGCTTGGAGGAGCTTTCATCTCTTGAGAATCTTTATTTGAAATTTAAAGATCGAAATTTAGTCTTGGTTGGAATAGCTGTTAAAGATGAACGCGAAATCGTCCTTGATATCAAAAAAAAATTAAAAATTACTTATCCAATTTTGTTGGATCCGGAAGCTAAGGTGGCAAGAGAGTATCAAGTCACCGGTTATCCCGAGACCTTTCTTTTGGACAAAGAGGGAAAGATCATGGGTTTGTTCGATCCTAGAAGTTCTGCCCCAGTTTTCAAGGTGGTAGGGCCTAGAGATTGGTATTCAGAATCGACCCATAATATTTTCCTTAAGTTGTTAAATCCTTGATACGAGTAGGTTAGTCCGTTTAATTTAGGCTGTAATCATCTTAAAAAGCTTGGAAAAATCAAGGTGGATTGCCCTGTCCCCACAGGGTCGAAAATAGGGATTTGTGCAAGACGGAGTAAGAATGCTCCCCCCCCCCCAAAAAAAAGAGGTAGAACAAGCAGGATATGTTAAGCGCTTGTGACTCCTTATCTAATTTAAGTGCCTTCAACAATCTCCAGGGTATCTTAAAAATCTCGAGAATTATTTTCTTAAATTCGGAATTTGTGAAATATTTATCCTAGTGCGCCGTGTAGAAAGTATTTTCACAAGTGATTGATCGGCTAATAGGATCTTGCCTCTCTGCGCAGACACGGATTGGCCTTTTTGCTTGGCTTCCTACGGCTTGCGCGACGAAGCCTCGGTGAAGTCGGGTTGCTAGTGCCACTTAACAGTGATGGTCGACAGTGAAATGACTTATTAAAAGCCGCACTAGAAAATAAATTTGATGGGGGATTTTATGTGGGGATCAGAATTTCAGAATGTTCAAGTGGGAGTTAAGGCGGAAGAGATCGTTAAAATAAATCAAGCTCTCGAGCTTTCAGATAGACTATTCGATATGGCCAGAAAACGGTTTGAAGTTGCTACGGAGAATGAAAGGCGGGCCATATCAGATTTTGAGAAGAAGATCGGTTTACTTAAAAATATCCAGAGAAAATTGAGAGATGGGGTAAAGGTTGATCGCCAAGAAGCGGTCAGACGATACTCCGAGCTAAATGCTGCATTTAAGAATTTGATAGCCTTGGCTCCCGAGGTCTATTTGCAAAGATTGAGTTCAACGCAGGCCACCAGAGACGAGGAAGTCAAGTTACCTCCAGCTCCAGAAGATGTCTAATTACTTATTTCAGATATGCCCTTAACGGCAACTCAGTTCATTCAGGGAGTCTTCGCTTGAAAGACTTATTGAACTGATTATGTTTGCGCTCTTCTGGTAAGAGCCTCTAACATTAATCTCTTGGCTGTCAACAACGTTAATAGTGCCACTAAGATCAGTGTCATTCTTAGTTGTATCAATTTCTAATGAAAGTTTATCTTCAGGGTCTTCCGAATTAACAGCTTCAAAACTTGATGTAAGCTTGGAATCAGTTTCGGCGAATGTAACCTGTACAGCCGTATATGTTGAAACTTCATTATCGATTTTCTCAGTATAGGTACAGCTCAATGAGCTTGCTGGCGTACTAGTTGGCCCTGGAGTCGGATCGATCTTCTCTACAGCTCCGTTTAGCACTGTTGTAAAGGTACGATTAGGGTGCAAAATTTTCGCGACAACCGAGTAGTTAAATGGTAGAGGTACATCTTTGTATGCCACAGTTACTCCAACGGGGCCTGGAAGTTCAGTTGAGCGTATTTGACTCGCAAAAAAAGCTCGATTAATAAAGAAATCAAATTGGATTGGAAGGTAATTGGTCTGATCGCTTACAACATAGGCATCAGCAAAAATAGTTGCTGAAGTTGGACCTGCAGCAACACGCACACTTAAAATGGGCTCTCGTCTTTTTTTATCTACGTCTGCTCCAACGCCTTCGTGACTGAGAACCAAGCTAGAGTTCGGACTGGTTGTGGGGCTTGGTGTTTGAGCTTTAGCCTCCATGAGAGTAAGTTCTGCAAGAACTAAAGTTAATAGCACAAAAGCATTAAATAGTCTCATACTTAGCCCTTTCAAAAAAAACTTTAACTTGTTGCAATTTTGCCATGTATTAGTAAATAGC
>JAAZON010000611.1 GCA_012797725.1 SAR324 cluster bacterium
GAAGCCATCGCCCAGGCGATCTTTAAGGAATGGTTTGTCGACTTCAACTACCCCGGCGCCACCGGCGAGATGGTCGACAGTGAGAGAGGCCTAATTCCTAATGGGTGGAGAATTGGAAAATTAGAGGAAATGATCACTAACCATGACAGAAAAAGGATTCCCCTTTCCAGTCAAGAGCGAGAAAAGCGCAAAGGTTCATATCCTTACTACGGTGCTGCCTCAATCCTAGGTTATGTAGATGATTATTTATTTGATGGGGTTTATTTGTTATTGGGAGAGGATGGAACAGTCATAACTGAGGATGGAAGTCCCGTTCTTCAGTATGTTGCAGGGAAGTTTTGGGTTAACAATCACGCTCATGTTCTGCAAGGAAAAACTCCATTCTCTACCGAATTCTTACTTCTGTATTTGAGGAACACGAATATTCGGCATATTGTGACTGGCGCTGTTCAACCAAAAATTAACCAAGGTAACATGAATGATTTGTCTGTCATCATTCCTGATAGAACCACTCTCTTAAGCTTTCAAGAAATCATCGCTCCTTTCTTTTCTACTTTTCTTGAAAATGAAACCGAAATTCGAATACTTGAAGGAATACGTGAAATACTCATACCAAAGTTAATAAACGGAGCGATTGAAGTATGAACAACAATCTCAAGTATGAGGATGAAGAATGTAGGCGCTTCAACGATTGGCTCGACGAAGAGGAACCTGTACAAATTGCTGGAATTGCTTTTCCACGAAGCCGAATCCTCTATGAGATGGAAAACGACACATACTTTGATGCTTACACCGAATTCCAGGAACAAGAATTTCAAGATCTAAAGCAAACAGTTTTTGACGTCTATCCGGCGATTATTGCCTACAATCTGCGACTTTCTGAAAAGGGAGAAGGCGCGGACGATCCTGTAAGGAAGATCCTGCACCTGAAGGACATGTGGGAAGCTGTCGTTAATGTTCTTTATGCTGTGGTGATGGGCGAGGTGCGATTCAGAAACGTTGACTTAAAAACATGCCAGGTAATAACTGGATATGGGACAGGAGGAAACCCTAACCTTAATAACTTCAACACCGATAGGATACTCACAGATTCCATTAAACAAAAGATCCTCAACATTAAGTCCATAATCCTCCATTGTACAAGCCATCACCTGGGATTTAAATGCGAAGAGATTGACGTGACACTATTGGATGACCTATCTAGTTTGAACGATGTTCGGAATGATGTCTCCCACCATGGCACTTCAACTCGTGAACAAGCCGAGCAGGAGTTATCATTAGTGGCCCCTATTATTAGAAGTATGCTGGCAAAAACCAGATTCCTAGAGCGCTGTCAAATTCTTCGATTTGAAAGCTATGCTTCATCCTGCCGATGTGAATCTTTCATTGGGCATTCGCTTAACAGAGAGTTCGATAGCTACCCATTTACTGATCCACAAAAATCAAGGGTTATAAGCTACGGGCAGGAGCAATTGCTTGTGAAGTGGGATGAGGAATGTTTTAGCTTATCTCCATTTCTTCATTTTGATCGCGATAATTCAGGACATGAGTCCTATTTATGCTTTTACAAAGGCAAGAAAAATGGTAAGTATTGGTTTGAGCCAGTTAAAATCCGAACTGAAAAGACCTTTGATCATATTCAATATCGCTTCGAGTCGGAAAAAGATGACCTTTTCAGATTGTTGGTACCATGATAAGTCTATGTTTTTTGGCAATTCAACCAAACGCACTTTTCATGATCCACGGCTCGCTAGGCGAGATGCCATAGGGGCATGTTGCCATACGCCCCGACCAGGAATTAATATTCGTCATGATCCCTCCCAACGATAAAACCCCCGATCTCCACCACCGGCGTTCCATCCGGTTGA
>JAAZON010000612.1 GCA_012797725.1 SAR324 cluster bacterium
GAATGAATGAAAGGAAAGATTAGAAATTGTACAAACACTTGCAAAATGCAGCTCAGCTTTCGGAAACCTATTGCTTATAATGTTCACGGCGGTGGCTTGAAGATCTAGAAAATATTTCCGTTGTTGCCTTTCTTCACGAAGCTCAAACTTAGCTCTCTCGCCAATTGCTTCAATAACTTCAAGCCCGACTTGATAAGAAGCTTTCGATGCAGCAGGCCCTATGAGGACAGATATTCGTTTCGATGCATTATTTGTTATTCGGCAAGAAGCATGGCTCTCTGTAACTTCAGAGCTTTCAGGAAGAAGCTTATCCAGTACTGCTTCAATGATGCCTGAAGCTAGACCTCGCCATCCTGCGTGAATTAATGCTACTGCCTCATCGCAAAGAAGCAAAATTGGGAGGCAATCTGCAGTTCTAATACCAAATCCCACTTTTTTCTGGGAAAAGCCTGATTTTGGAACTATAAGGGCATCCGCTTTTGAAAAATTAAGCTGCTTAGCATAATCTAGAGTTGCATCCTTGCTCCGAAAGTCTATAAATTCCGCACTATGAATTTGCTCGGGTAAATATAAAGCTTCAACTTGAAACGTCTCCAAGAATTTAGGCTGCCAAAGGGCGTATTGAGATGCAGAAAAATCTGCGCAACTGCCTATAAATCCATGACTAATCCCAACATCTTCCCAATCAGGGCAAGAAAGATACAAAAATGGGCCTTTTTCTTTCCAATTTAACATCAACTAAGCTTCCTAAACTTATCGAGCAGCGCCTTAAAATCGTCTGGGGCTTCAGCATGAAAATTAACAAACTCTAGGGTTTTGGGGTGTTTGAATTCAAGATAGGCAGCATGCAAACATTGACGACCAAATACCCTCGCTATCTGTTTCAGTCTTGTGGGTAGAGCGGAAAAATCTCCATAGACAGGATCTCCAATAACAGGAGAACCATAATGAGCCATGTGAACTCGAATTTGATGCGTTCTGCCCGTCGCAATTTTTACTTCAAGCAAAGATGCATAGAGCATTCTCTCTATTACCTTCCAATGAGTAATTGCTGCCTTTCCTCCTGATTCAAGCACAGAAAAAATCTTTCTCTGACTTGGGTGCCGACCGATATTGCCTTCCATACTCCCACTCTCTGATCTATCTACAAGTCTTTTGGCACGAGGAGTAGATAATACCAAAGCTAAATAACGCCTGCTCGCCTCACGTGTCGCAAATTGTTTGGCGAGAAAGGCGTGAGCTTGAATAGTCTTAGCAACTACAACTAGACCAGTAGTATCCTTATCAAGCCTATGCACAATACCTGGACGCTGGCCTTCCAAAGGCTTAGTTCCTTGAGAAGACAGGTGGGCTACGATAGCATTTGCAAGGGTTTTATAATGATTTCCGGCTCCCGGATGCATTGAAAGACCTGGCCCCTTATTAATGACCAAGAGAGCCTCATCTTCAAAAATAATGTCCAAGGGAACTTCGTAGGGTCTTAAGCTTGATTCACTAACTGCTATCTCAAATTCGATTCGAGCGCCCGGCTTAAGCAAAAAGCCAGCTTTAGATTGAGGTTCCCCATTAACGTAAACACTACCATTCTCTATCCACTGCTTAATTTGAGATCTAGTCCAGCTCTCTTCTTCATTGCCTTTCTCAAAATAAGAGCACAACACTTTATCAAGACGCTCTCCCTCAGCATTCTCATAGATGAAGGATATTTGCTTTTTATTTAGCGACATTTGAAATATTCTCTAGCCTTTTCTTCGTCTTTCCGCATCTGCTCTTTCAAGGCTTCAATACTACTAAAACGCTCCTCATCTCGAAGTTTCTTCAAAAAAGAAACTTCAATGCGTTTGTCATACAAAGTTGGCCCCTTATAGTCCATCAAATAGGTTTCGACCCTAAGTTCTCCACCATCAAAGGTTGGTCTCACTCCAATATTTGTTATTGAAAAGCTAAGCTCCCAGTTCGGAAGTGTTGTCTGAGTGATATAAACACCTCGTGGCGGAGTTATTTGCTCCCTCGGTTTCAGATTCAAAGTTGGAAAGCCCAAACGCCTCCCCAGCTGTTCTCCCCTAAGTACTTTGCCCTCCATCTGAAAGGGCCTTCCAAGCATTTCCCAAGCCTCTGCAATGCGCCCTTCCTCGATTAGAATCCTCAACAAGCCGGAGCTAATACGCTGCCCTTGATACATTTCAAATTGCAAAACCTCAAGTACAGAGCCTGATTTGGTTAGCTCATTCTTTAAAAACTGTGCATCCCCTTCACCCTTAAAACCAACCCGCGCATCAGCGCCTATGATAAGATGCTTCACTCTAGCCTTCTTGATCAAAATCTCATTCACAAAATCCTTAGCTGATACCTCAGAAAATGCAGATGTAAAATGAATAAGGTTGAAGAAGTCAACCCCTATCTCAGAAGCCCACTGAAGCTTTTGAGGAATAGTAGAAATAAAAGGTTGTTTGTTCTCCTTCGAAATAACACTAATTGGATGAGGGGCAAAGGAAATCACCAAAGCTATAGCTTTTTGTCCCTTAAGGCTGCATTCATCTCTAAGCTCTATAGCTCTGCGCAAAAGCTTCTGGTGGCCAAGATGCATTCCGTCGAAATTGCCAAGAGCGGCAATTACATGTGCTTTAGCCGGAATGCACGTATATGAGCGGCGAAATAGAAACATAGGCTTCTTCGCAGGCCAGTCACAATTAGGTTTCAAAAAAAACTGCGACTCGGAGTGCCATTATACAAATTTCCAAGATACTGGCACTAAGCTAAAAGGATCTCAAAACTTCTTCAAATCTTCTTTTGCTCTTGCACCTTCACTGGTATCAGGGTATTCGCCAACAATCTTTCTAAGCAAGAGATTAGCGCTCTTTTTATCCCCTAAACGCTGTAAATTTTGAGATTGCCTGTACAATGCCAAAGGAACCCTTTTATGCCTTGGAAATTGGACAATTAAATCGTTGTAAGCCCTAAGCGCATTTTTATCTTCACCAAGGCCATCATAGGTTACGCCAAGCCAGAAAAGAACGTTTGCACTCCATTCAGTTTTTTCACCCTGCTGAATTAGTTGTTGCAACGAACTTAATGATTCCTGGAAATTGCCTTCACGAATTTTTGAAAGTGCTTGAGAAAACACCCTAGATGCATTGGCCGGAAGCGTCTTTGCAAAAGTCTCGTCCTCCTCAAGAGGAGCCAGAGGAACTATTGAAGGTGGCACGGCCTTCACCCCCCCACCCGTTGCTTCCATGTTTGAGGAGTTATATCCTTGAACACCACCAGATCCTCCCAGTCCACCCGGGCCCACACCCTGCCCCTCAACTTGACCATAAGGTGACTGAGTTCGGCGCTTGATTAGGTATTCAAGCTCTTCGACTTTACCAGAGAGTTTATGA
>JAAZON010000613.1 GCA_012797725.1 SAR324 cluster bacterium
ATGGGTGAAGAAGTCGCACTTCCCGTACACAGTAGCTTTTTTGAAATGCTGACCACATCAGAGCCAGTGGTAAAGAGCGTTTTGATTATTCTTATAATACTCTCAATATTGAGTTGGGCCATTACGATTGCCAAGATTTTGCAATTTAAAAAGGCAAAGGCAGAGTCAGAAGAGTTCCATTCAATATTTTTGGAAACAAGAAATTTTGCTCGCATTGATGATTCGACTAGACGCTTAACGGGAAGCCCTCTATGCCGTGTCTTTGTTGCTGGCTATCGCGAGTTAATGCGATTGCTTCAACCTGTTGAAGGAGTAGGGCTCGAAAAGGGCAAGGCGCAAAGCAATCTTGAAAGTGTTGAAATGGCTCTTAGGAGGGCAGAACTTAGCGAAGCCAAGAAACTCGAAAGTGGAGTGACTTTCCTTGCTACGGTTGCAAGTGCAGCACCGTTCATTGGTCTCTTTGGTACAGTTGTTGGTATAATGACAGCTTTTCATGGGTTGAGTTACGCTAAGAGCAGTACAATTCAAGCAGTTGCTCCTGGTATATCGGAAGCTCTTTTTGCTACGGCCGTTGGCCTTGCTGCAGCTATTCCGGCTGCAGTTGCGTACAATTTTTTCTCAGTCATCATCAAACGCCTTAAACAATCTATGTCGGCATTCTCAGAAGAGTTTCTGAGTGTAGCACGTCGTAGTTTAAGCCGCTAAAAAATGCGAGGATAGAAAACATGGGTGCAAGTGTATCAAATGGCGATTTTGATGAACCACGGGCTGAAATCAATGTCGTTCCATTAATTGATGTGATGCTAGTCCTTCTAATCATCTTCATGGTGACAGCGCCAATGTTACAACAAGGCGTGGAAGTTAATTTGCCTAAAGCGACAACCGCTCCATTGACTGGTTCAAATGAGCAGATTGTTTTGTCAATTACCCAGGCAGGTAAGATCTTCCTGGGAGCAGGAAATGAATTGAGCCTTGATACTCTAGGCCCAAAAGTTGCTGCAGTGATGAAGTTAAGAAAAGAAGAAGACAGGAAAATCTACATAAAGGCGGATACGGCTCTTCAGTATGGTAAAATTATGGATGTAATGTCGGCTTTGCATCAATCAGGTATTAGTCAGATTGGTCTTGTATCAGCACTGCCTGATGAAAGGAAGAAAGAAAATCAATAACTGGCGTGGGAAGGGAGAACCCTTTCGAGTGGTGAAGCAAAGGAAAAAGAAAAAAATAGCTTACAAGCCGAATAATACCGAGGCGCCATTTTTGACAGGCACTCTCTATTCGCTTGCTGGGCATCTACTCGCAGCTCTTCTTGTGATTTTCTCAGGACCAAAGATGGGCGAGTTTGGGAAGCCTATTGTGTATTCAGTTTCTATAGAAGGTGGAAAAAAATTGGGTGGGATTCAGCAGCTTGCTCAGACAGACAAAGCACAAATGGCACCTCCTAAAAATGTGAGTGCTACTGAGCCAAAGGGAAGCGAAAAGGCTGCCGAGAAAAAAGAAGAACAAAAGGTCGAGACAAAATCCGAAAAGGCAGAAGACGCTGAAATCTCATTGCAAGAAAAAAAGCCGACTCCTCAACCCTCGGTAAAGGCAACGGAAGCAGTTCCAAAGACAGAAGCCACCCCTCCTAAGAGTAAAGGCAAGGGAGAGGAAGAAGAGGGAAAAGGAAAGGAGAAGGGGAAGAAGGGTGCCAAGGATATGGGCCTTTCTCAAGCCGAAGACAAGCAGCTTCAATCCGCAATGCAGCGTTATTTAGGAGAGTCATCAAATGCTGGCGGAGAAGGTTTTGGTGCGGCAGCACTTGGTCCTGGCAACGGTATGGGAGGAGGCGTAGTTCGTCCCCCCGAGTTCTTTCAATATTTCAATCTCTTGAAGAATCATGTCTACCAAAACTGGCGCTGGCCAGGAAATGCACTGCGTCTTGCGGTAATTCGCTTCAATATTGCTGAAGATGGAAGAATTAGTGAGGTGAGAATTGAGAAGTCTTCAGGAGATTCTTATTACGATGATCTAGCATATAGAGCCGTACTCAAAGCTAACCCGGTTCCACCGCCGCCTCGTTCCGTATATGAGTTCTTTAGAGATACCCGTTTCCACTTTGATTCAAAGGGTAACGCCCAAGTTTTTTAGGTCGATTTGAAAATAAACGATTTTTAGTCTGATTCTTGGCTGCCTTGCGCGGCAGCTCTTTTTGAATTACTTTGTTAAACATTCATATGCAGCGCGAGCTGGATAATCTAAGCATTGTTGAGTGGTGAAGGATTTTGGATCAGCCAGGGGAGAAGAGTATTTCTATGAAAAGAAGCATAGTAGGTCTAGTCGCAATTTTGTTTCTCGTTAATGAAGCTTTTGCTCAGACAGATATTTATTTAAGTGGAGCGGCAAAGCTTCTTCCTATTGCAGTACCACAGCTTTGCCAAGAAGCAGCACCAACAACGGCGACAAAAGAGATTCCTAATACGATTGGTCGCGATCTAGATTTATCAGGCTATTTTGAGGTTTTAAGTCCAAGTGCTTATATCGAAAGTCCGGGTAAGTGCGGTGGTCCTGAATCAATGACCTATTCAGACTGGACGGTTATTGGCGCTGATCATGTGGTAAAAGGAAATGTGTCTGTGTCAGGAAGTCGACTTCGTGCGCGTATGTGGCTTGTCGATGTTATTAAGCAGCAAGCAGTTCTTGGAAAGGAATATGAAGCTGGAGCAAATGATGCTTCGATGGTCGCGCATCGCTTTGCAAATGAGATCCTCAAATATTTTACAGGCTCCTATGGGCCCTTTGGAACACAAATTGCCTTTTCAACTAAGGTGGGCCGCTTTAAAGAAATTGCGATTATGGATATGGATGGAGGTAACTTACGCCAGTTGACAAATGAGAGAAGTCTTGCAACCTCTGTTTCGTGGGCTCCAAATGGCAAGTCTCTGATCTTCACATCTTATAGAGCGAGAGTTCCGGATCTCTTCACGATAGATATTTTTAATAGATCAATAAAAAATCTGACGAACAATGCAGACTTAGAGTTGTCGCCACATTATATGAGAAATGGAACAATCCTGGCTTCAATTAATGAGGGCAATAAAGACTCGCACCTTGTCATTTTGGATGGTAATGGTCGAATGCTTAGACGCATTACGTCTGGAAGCGGTGTAATAGATGTTTCCGGGCAATGGTCTCCGGACGAGTCTCAAATTGTCTTTTGTTCAAATCGTGGTGGGGGGCCACAGATTTATGTGATGAACGCCAACGGTTCGGATGTACATAGGATTAGCTTCGTTAGCTCGAATTATTGCACATCCCCGGCCTGGTCTCCAAAGGGTGATAAGATTACCTTTATTTGCAGGGCTGATGCAGGCTTTAATGTCTTTGTGAGCGCTCCGGACGGCTCAAATCCCATGCAACTCACAAGTTACGGGGATAACGAGGATCCCACCTGGTCCCCAGATGGGCGTTATATTGCCTTTTCGAGTACCCTAGGAAAAGGTGTTATACCCAGTATCGCTTTGATTAGGGCTGATGGAGCGGGTTTGAAACAAATAACCAAGAGCCGAAGTGGCGACTATAACCCTGCTTGGGGCCCTGGAATTGAGTAATTTAGGGCATATTTTTTGGGGGGGTGCCGAAGTATCCCATTGGAACATAAAGTAGAGAAAGAGAGGAGATTTTCTCATAATTTATTTAGATTCTTAGGAGAGAGTCTATTGCATCCTGCCTTAATCTACAGTAAAAATTTCATAGAGCTTAAACAGATTTACATAGTCAAAGTATCCCTAATAATTACGGGCTCTTGATTTTGGGGTCGCAAAAGAAAGGGAGCTGTAGTAGTTTGGAATCTGTTTCAAATCGACAAATTGGCCAACTCTAAAGGTTGGGGGTGGATAAAGCTTTTCGGAGGTTTATTTAAAATCTTATTTTTTGGAAATACTAAGGAGATTAAGTCATGCGCATTTCAAAGATATTGTTAGTACTCATCGCTGGCTTGGTCATGACAGGTTGCTCATGCAAGACCAAGACAATCGAAGGAGCGGAGAATGTACCAGGGACTGGTATATCTCAAAGCCCACTCAAAGACATCAACTTTGACTTCGATAAGTACAATATTACGCCAACAGCTCAAGGCATCCTCAAAGAGAATGCTGCATGGTTGAAGGCCAATCCTGGAAAGAAAGTTCAAATCGAAGGTCATTGCGATGAGAGAGGAACTAGTGAGTACAACATGGCTCTGGGTAACAAGAGAGCTAAAGCAGCATTTGATTACCTCAAGAGTTTAGGTGTTGATCCTGCAATAATGAGCACGGTTAGCTACGGTAAAGAGCTCCCGCTTGATCCTCGACACAATGAGGAAGCTTGGGCTAAGAACCGAAGAGACCACTTCAACGTTCAGTAATCTCTAAATAGAGATTCTGAAGTTG
>JAAZON010000051.1 GCA_012797725.1 SAR324 cluster bacterium
ACTAGGGCCTGCTCCCTAATTGGACTTAGCCAATAATTATTTTTTAACCTTGATGTTAGTCGCCCTATCTCATTATCAACCTTAATCACATCATCTTTCCCGATTCCAGATTGCTGGAGGAAGTTGGAGTCACCCAAGGCTGTCCCAGATTTTTGTATGACTTCAGCCCAATGCAAGACTACGGCCGAATTTCGCACTTTGATCTCTGTTATTTGAGAGAAGCTTCTGAACTGATCAAACGCCTTTACCATCTCCAATCCAAAGCCAAGATACTGGAGTAGAGAGCCGCAATAGGAAAGATGATCATAGCCCCATTTTGATTTTTCATAAATCATATCATACGGGCGAGAGCTTAAACTCAGATACTTTATATAATGCTCAAAATTCTTGGCATCATGGAAGAGCAATGCCGCTAAACTCATATGACGCACTCCTGTGAGTAACATTCCATATCCCGGTCCAACATCACTAAAAGTTGCGCCAACAGTTCTTCCAATCTCTATCGCAGAGGGTAGCTTGCGTGCAATGCAATCCCAACCCGTGACCTCACAATGTTTTGAAAACTCCCCCGCCAAATAAGAGAGAACAATAATTGATACTACCTCCTTTGCTGAAAGACCCTCCACAATTGTAGTCAATATTTCATCTTCGGAACTTGTCGTAGCTAATGGAAGATAAAATTCTGAAGCTTTGTAGAGTACGGATCCTAAATCTGGGAATGTCTTAAGAAGGGGGCCTATAAGCCTAACAACAGTATCAAGAAAAGAGACACGTTGGGTAACTGAAAAAAGATTCTCGGCATTTCTTACTCCTCTCACACAGGCAACAACTAAAGGATGAGCCTTCCCAAGAAATCCCACACTACCTCGCTCAATAGCTGCGTGTTTTGCAGGTGGCGCAACTGGAACCAACCTTCCCGATAGCGTCCTTTTCGTCCCTGCTTCTGCTAAACTTCTTGAGGTTGCCTTGCTAATTGACTCTCTATCGGAAATCCTAGACTCAGTGGCTTTGCTCTCGGAATCCACCTGCGCTTTTTGTGAGGACTTTGAGAGAAAATCTGAAAGATCCTGATAGAGTTTCTCATAATTTAAACCAAGATACCTTAGAGGTCGAAAGTGGCTCTGCACCGGCAAAGCTTTATCTGGCGAGTATCGATCCCATTTTGCTTCCTCATATGCAGTCACTACCTCAATACTACTTAAAACAACTAATTTTCGATTGACGAGTTCTGTTGAATTTATTTGAGAATCGCGGTCAATACATGCTAAGATCTTCTCGGGAAGGCCATGAAGACTCAAATAACGTAGGCCTGCTCTCTCTAGATCAAACGCATACTCTTTCGCCAGTCGATAAGCAAGCCTTGTTCGATTTCCTTCAGTCTGCACAGCTGATATGTAATGTTCCTTCAAATAGAGTACTGCCACCATATCTCCGAAACGTGCGAACAAGCCAATTAGGCCACATTGCTCTGCTTGTTGAGGATCGACTGAGTTTCCTATGAGACGCGCAATATTTGATATTTTAAGGCACTCCGCTCTAGATTTCTCCAAAAACGTTGCGAGTTCTGAGGAATCGGGAAGTGATCTCCCTTTCAGGTTTTGGCATAATTCATTAAGTATCTTTACACCCAGCAAAGTAACCATCTGACTGACAGGCATCATATTCACTGAATATCCTCTAGCATATGTCGTGCTTGAGATAGTTTTGTATAGTTCCAGTAATAAGACTGGATCCTTTACAACCAATTGCGCGAGAGATTCCGCTTTAAAGCCATGTTCAGTAAGCGCAGCTTGCGCAGCTTCTAAATTGGCCTTATTTGGTGGAATAGCAATTAAATTTAAAGGATCCCGCCTCTCGCGCACCATACTTGTTCTTTTAGTTTAATCACCAAACTTTTCGATAACTTGCTGGCCTATCTTCAAAGCGCATAAAGCCCCTCCTCTTCGAACGTTGTCACCAACAATCCACATGTTCAAGCCATGCAAGACAGAATAATCACGACGTATTCTTCCAACATGAATTGCTTCTGAGCCTATGACTGTTAGTGGCATGGGATATTCTAAAGGATCAGATGATATTTCTAATCCTTTTAGGCCTTGCAGGAGACTAGTGCACCTATCAGGAAGTAATTCCCCGGATGTCTCTATATTCACACTCAATGAATATGTATGGAAAATTGGCACGCGTACAACAGTAGCTGTCATCTGCAGATCAGGGAGTTCCAGAACTTTCTTAATCTCGGCGATTATGCCATATTCTTCTTTCGTGTATGCATCTCCACGGATAAGATCAACCTGAGGAATACAATTAAACGCTATCTGATGTTGAAAGGCATCGCATACCACTTGGCGCTGGTTGAAGATGCAAATAGTCTGCGACCAAAGTTCATCGAGCGCAGCCTTCCCAGCACCAGAAACACTCTCAAAGACCGAGATCACCACTCGCTTGATACCAACTTCATCTTGAATAGACTTCAAAATTGGACTTAAAAAAACGGCTGAAGGGCTGGGGCAACTAATTAGCCTGTTCGAAATTGTCAGAGCTTTAAAATTAACTTCTGGTACAATAACAGGAATCTCAGGGTCTAGTCGGAATTGATTTGAACAATCAATAACCAAGGCCCCTGATTCAATTGCTATAGGAACATATTTAGAAGCCAGACTCGCCTCGACAGAAAAGAACGCAATATCAACGCCCTCAAAAGAATCGTCTCCTAATACGTCAATCTTGTATTCGGAATCCCGGCAACTATAAACTTCGCCTTCTGAGTCACTCGATGCAAAGAGACGCAGATCTGAAAATTCTATCGGAGAATCTTCAAGACATACAAGAATCTCATTCCCCACCAATCCAGTGGCTCCAACTACTGCGATTACCGGATTTTTCTTCATAGAGCCCCCATTCTTCAGAGCAATATTGACATATTTTGCCTCAAGACTATTTAAACAATTTTTTACAAAAAACCAAATTAAATTGTTACGATTGAACAATGACAAATTGGTATAAATATTAGCTTTTGGATTCGCAATACTACCTTGTTTATAACAGAGCATGACGTATTATGGCTAGGTAAGGAGATTGGACATGGCTCAGAAGCAACTGTGAGGCTCTATGGCCCCTTAAATGCCCCAATTCATCTTGTCATAGATAATAAATGAAGTTTTTCTGTCCTTAGCATGCCCTAAATCCATTGCCTCACTTGGGCAGGTGCGCCATTATTAACGGAATAGAAACTCTGTATTTTTAGGAATCGTAACTACCAATGCAATCCGGTGACACAAGAGACTCATTTCTTTTTTATGATAAGACTGGAATTCACTTTCATGGAGTTTCTAAACAACAACTCCTGGACGCTCGAAAGATACTTATTACAGAAATAGGCTTATCCAACCTTCAAATTACCGAAGCTGCCTCTTATAGTCTTGCAATGGTAGTACGTTTTGCCCTTGGGCTGTCTGCAACCGGAGGCAAAGTGTGCCTCGTCGTGAATGACTCCCTTGCTGGGCAAGTTGCCCTAGCCTGCGCCAGGCACCTCAGAAACGCTGGAAGCGAAACAATACTTTTACCTTTTTGTGCGGTATCAAATGCTAGTGATGATTTTCGACAGCAATTCCAAGTCCTACAAAAAATGGATGTTAAAGTTGTCGCGCCAGAAACTATTTCCACTATTGAGACCTACTTTGAGCAAGCCCACAATCTGATTTTTGCTCTCTACGGGGGAAATATTAGTGTGCCCTTTGCTATGGACGATTTTATTAAATTTTTGAATGAATCCAGAATCCCCATTCATTGCATTGAAAGCCCCTTTGGAGTCAATGTTGATACAGGATTCATTGAAGATGAAGCTTTGTATGCATCTTCTACCCTATCACTTGGCGCACCTTTCAAGGGACTACACCCTGCAAATGATTATGTAGGAAGACATTATCTATGCGATATTTCTTTAACCAAATCACTATATGAGACTATGGGAGATGACCTTAGTCGGCTTTTCTCGGATCAGCCAGTGATACAAATTTTCCCAGAAAAAAATGAAGGGTCTCAATCTGAGAGTGACATCCCGTAAAGAGTCCATTTATAAGTTTTGATTTCATCTCCTCTTGATACTACTATCAACCATCCTTCCTTCGGTGGACTTTGTCCACCATCACTGTGAAGGCATATTGTTCTTCCATCGTCACAAAGAATCGTATCAAAACCTGCAATTCGTTCATCCCACGACTGAGGTTTTTCTCCACAAGGATATCGAGAATCTAATAATTTTTTAACACGAACTAATTTCGGAAGGACTTCAATCCTATCACAATTCATAAGAATGGGGTTAAATTAAGATTCTGAGGGCTCCACTTCAGTGACGACTTGCATGCCAAAGTATGGAGATGGGCCATGACGAACATCTCGCATCATTTCAGCTGCTTCTTTTGTCTCTACAGTTGACCATTGTATTTGTGTTTCACCTCGCACCCCCAGATCTCCTATTCGAGTGGGAACAAGAAATAAGTCACCAGCGATGGCATCGTCTTTAGAAATAAGTCGCACTATTGATATAGCTCGTTTTCTGTTATCAGCTGCGCGCTTTGCGAATCTTTTCAAATCCTCGATGTTTTTTTCGATGTGCCATTGATTACGGGCGACTCCGGGACATGCGAAGATCTCACGGCCTCCATCAATGGCTCGTTCAAGATCAAGAAGGTAATCAATTGACATATATTAAACTCCCAACTTTCCAAACATGGCAAAATAGCGTGCCAACTTCGCTTTCTCCGACTCAACAAGAGTATCGGAAAAACACAGTAAAACTAAAGGCTTTGTGCCTTTAAGATGCACCCTGCTCCGCCGCCTCTATTTGATCTATACGCTCTTTAAGTTCTTTACCGACCTTAAAGAAGGGTAACTTTTTACGAGGAACAGAAATTTTGTCGCCCGTCTTAGGATTTCGCCCTTGATATGAATCGTAAAGCTTCACAACAAAGCTTCCAAACCCACGAATCTCAATACGTCCACCATTGACCATGGTGTCTTTCATCTTTTTGTAAATGAGATTCACTATTTCTTCGGCCTGTATGATATTAAGGCCACAACGCTCAGCTAATCTTTCAATTAACTCTGATTTATTCACAGCGCCTCTTCTTTAAAAAAATGAATATTCATAATGCTATACTTCTTCTACGTATGATGTCAAAACTTCTATTAAGTTCCAAGAATTAGCTTAGCAGCGTCAAGTTTTTTTTGATTACATTCTTCCCTATGTAAATCCATAGCATGATTTTCGTGTCCGGAATTCAAGTTTTGCTGGCCGTGTTTGATTTGTCGAGACCCTGTATCGGGGTCAACATGCTGTTATAAATAGATTTTTCTAGAAAGCTCTTGTCTTGGCGGCCACATCTAAAAATGTTCTAGAGAGCTAGGTTTGAGCCGTTAATTTTCGCTTCAATCATATCTCTAAGCTCCAATGCTTTCTCATGTTCTGGCTGAAACAAAGTGATTTTATCCACTTCTGTTTTGGCTTCATCCACTCGATTTTGCGCAAAATAGCAGCCAGCCAATGCGTAAATGAAATCCAAATCCCCTGGATGCATCTCAAGATAATCACCAACCGCTTTCTCAACTTCTTCCAAATGATTTAATGCATAACCTAGTTCGATCACTCCCAGAAGAGCACGAGTGTTCTCTGGATTCTTCTTGAGCGCCTTCTGATAATACTGCCATGCTACGGTCAACTCTCCTCTAAATTGAGCCCATAAGCCCATACCAGCAAGGGCAATATCAAAGTCTTTATCAATCACTAGCGCTTGTTCAAAATAGGCTTTGCCCTTAACCCAATCACCGGAGGCAGCAGCCAGGGCTCCCTTCCCTGCCAATGCTTTTGGACATTGCGGGTTCTCTTTGAGAGCGTTGTCATAACAACGAGCAGCCTCACTAAGCCTTCCAAAAACCACCTCTAAATCAGCTTTAAGAAGGATTGCCTTTTCTCTTTGAGCTTTTGTAAGTCCCGGCTCTTCAATTATCGACTCAATGTCTCTTAAAGCCTCATCGTAATTCTTGGTTCTCTTCTTGTCTTCAACACCCAAGAGCCTAGTATCAATAGCACCCATTGAAGGAGGATCAGCCTGCCAATTAAGCTTGTTTAGCTTTGACTCTTCTCCAACGCATTTTTTCTTAGCACTTTCTTCAGCCAGTAACCTCTCAAGATCTTTGGCTCCTCGATGCTCTGGATTGCGGCTCAATACCTCCTGATTCTTGATTCCTGACTCTTCAAAGCGGCCTAATTTATATAGACATCCAGCTAGGCAGAATTGCATTTCTACATCGTTTGGATTCTCTCTAAGATAACGGTTCAAAACTCTTTCAAGATCATCAAAACGTCCCAGCACATATGAACATTCAAGAAGCTGCAATATAGGAACCAGCTCATTAGGCTGAATGTCAAGAGACTGTAGAAAAATCTCATAGGCCTTTTCATGATTCTTGAGCATTGTTTCGCACATCCCAAGACCACTCAAAGATTTTGAGTCTCTTTTATCCACCTCTAATGCCCTTCGAAAGAACATCGCCCCAGTTTCAGGATCACTATTTGCAAGATGAACTGCCCCAAGAGAGCGAAGAGCCTTGATGGCATAGGGATTTATATTTACAGCTTTACCCAGAAGGGTCTTTGCAAGCTCAAAGTCTTTGTTCATGGCTGCGACTTCGCCTCTTTCAAGCAGTTCTTGGAAATTCGTTGCACTGAAATCCATATCATATTGCCCAATGGATGCTGTTTGCATCGACTCCCAACTTTGCCTGCAGCCTTGAGATTGAGTCCCTGCCTCCGTCTCTTTATAACTGGAAATGCCAAGTATATCACAATATGAGGAGTAGGTTTGTCTGGCAGTTTCATCCCAAGTGTAGCGTTTCACGAAATCTGAAATACCCTCTTTTGCTGGGCTGTAATAAGCGGCCAAAACTGCATTTTGAACAGAACGCCAATCAGAAGGATCGCAATAAAACGCCCAATCCCCCATGTAATCTCCCGCAGTCCCCTTAAGGGTTGCGACAACATTTTTTCCATAACGAGCTGCTTCGAGACTAACAAGGCCTGGCAGCTCATACCAGCTTGCTAATACATGAATGCGACAAGCCATATACGCACTTGCCATCATCTCTGGGCTGATTCTATCAAGAATAAGAGTTTCTCCCTTACGCTTGAAATTGCGGACTGCCCAATCATAATCGGGCTGATAAGAGAAGCCGCCTCCTGCCAAAACAACAGGAATGTTCACATCTTCCAGGGCTTTCAATAACATTAGCTGATTTTTTCGAGTCTCAAAACGTCCTACGCAGAAGATGAAGTCTTTGACTCCATATTGCTTTATAAACATTTCGGGATCGCCTTGAGCCTGAATTTCATGTCCTAACTGTACTTCAATAATTCTTGGACCTGAACCATATTCCCGTCGAATTGTATCAGACTCAGATTTCCCATTGGTGTACAAAGCAGCCGCATTCTGTGCGATCCATTCATTGGGAAAACCAGGACAGGGATTCCAAGAAATATTCTGTTTTGTCTCTTCATACCATTTCTTATCTTGCCCGTTCTGCACATATTCAAAGAGTAGCTTCCCCCATTCAATGGACTGGTTATGAAAGTTGGCAATGTCTTCGCATAAGGTGGATACAACAAAGGGGCGCCCTGCCTCAACGGCTCGCTTGCCTTGCATCTCCAATAATTCAGGTAATGCAAAATTAAAAAGATGCACTAAATCATAGTCTGCTGGATTTTCACGCATTTCAATATCGACTTTGGTCTCAACACCATATTCGACCAGGCTGTCTCTCAATCGTTCCATTAGGACAGTATCTCCTCCACGATGGGAAAATGCTGTCGAACGATTTTGCATTAATACCCGAATTGGCTTCTTTTTTGTCGAAAGCTCTTTCACATTCCACTCCTTTTCCTGGGTGAGTTGGGCCTGACAATGAAGTGAAACTTCTTTGCGTCAGAATCTCGCCAGTACCATACTCTCCTTAATAACAAGCTAAGCTTCTGTATGTTTTCACTTTATTTCTAATATTAAAGCCTCCAAATATTCAGAAAGCCTGCCTCAAGTCTTATTCTGCAAAGAGCGTGCTAGAAGATTAGGCAAAGCTAATTGACTGATCAAACTAGGGAATTATTACTCTCTAATGAAGGACGTCATTATTTTGACCGTTGTGCCTAACAAGAAGACTACTAAAGCGCTGTTCAGAAAGTATTTTCACCAGCGATTGGTCGGCCGGTTGGATCTTGGCTCTGCGCAAAGACACATTGGCCTTATTATTTAGCTCCCACCGGTTTGCGCGACGAGGCTTCGGCGAAGTTGTCTCGGTAGTGCAGCTTGCCAATGATGGTCGACAGTAAAAAGACTTATTGAAAGCGGCACTAGATCATTCAAGATTCCCTGTAACACTTGCCCCAATTAAGTGAAATTTAACAATTTAATTACAAAGGTTGAGAACTTTTAATGAATCTGCCATGCCCTAGCAGGAGTCTTAATACATTGAGGGTTCAAAAAAACGGGAATTAAAAAAAGCTTCAAATACTCAATGCACTGAAAAGATCCGCCGATATTTTCAGTGGGCTGAGTGAGAACTTACAGGTTATGCAGGTTTTTTTTGGTTCCCAAGTCTGCACCTTTGATGGCAGTTCCCTTTTAGTCTGACCTGCACTCAAAGGTGCAGCTCTTGGATACAGGTTCAAACAGGTTCTAGAGGTTCACGAAGCGTTTATAATTGGTTTAACAGGTTCCGCACAGCCCAATTCTTTCAACTACCGGAAAGAATCAAAAGTCTGACTGATCAACACTTCGCTAACACGATTCACATCAAGATTATGGAATATCACCAAAAGAGAATGGGGCGAATTCCTGAAAAATCACACTTCATCTAATCCGAAGGAGAAATATTCTTAAATTTCAGAAAAGGAATAATGAAAGTTTTTTTGTTGGCCGTACAGAGAAATTCGAAGCATCCATGACAAAAAGCGACAAACAAGTTTCAATGCCGTCTGATAATGTATGACATAGCTTCCGGGTTGGTGTTGGATACCTAAAAGCTTCACTTGACTCCTATGGAATAGAGATGAAGTACTTCGATTTTGTATGCCATCCCTAGGAGCGTATAACTGAACCACTAAGAAACGAAATGCCCGATATCCTTGGCATTACATGCCTGACATCACACAGAGCGGCTGCAAAAATGAAGCTGGCAGGTTGGGGCCCAGAATTTCCATTGCTTCCCGAATTTGAAGCAGAGGTGTAGTCACTTATAAAAAAAACAAGCCGAGTGCCATTCTTAGTAGGTCTTTGCATAGAGAGCCTGCAATTGGTATCATGCTGCAAAGAGAGAAATATTCTATTTAATGGAGTGCCTGAAAGTGTCAGATAGAGTCGTAGAAATTGGAGATCCTAAGAGAGGTATTTGTGAAGATAGCCAGACGTCGCAAACTATAAAAAAACCTACCGATCTAGATATCGATAATATCTTAGAAAAATATAGAGAGAAACTCGCGACCGCTCGTAGGGCCTTCTCTCTTCCTGCCGATGACGAACATGTTATGCAACTGAGGCAAGATGCGGATCCTTTTAAACAAGTTAATTTTATACTCCAAGAGCTCCTCAGCCCTATAAGAACCCTTAGAAACAAGGAAAGTTCTAATGAGCTCAAGCTTAAAGCAGCGATGGAGCTTCGTTCAATCCTCCCCCTAAGTATCAAGCAATCTGATATACTCGCTGAACATGTCGCTGAGTTCTTGGGAAATGAAACTAGAATTGCCCAGCAGGCAAATGCTCGAATCGCCCATTTAAAAGAGTGCCTACACAATTTCCAAAGCTCCGTTGTAGGATTCGTTCTAAGCAGCACAAACGAGATTGTTCCACTGGAACTATCTAGGAACGCACATGATTTGTTAAAGCTCTATTTGCATTGGCAAGGTTCCAGCCTTGTTAAGCAGCTTAAGGTTTGAGATATCCTATATCCATCAATTGTTTGACGATCCAAGCGGCACTAGCATCATTGTCGTTTGAAAAGTTGTTTGGTTTATTAAGAATGCCTCTATTGTAGACCAAAACTATTCTTAACCGCTTCATTCGACAAACCTTGGGTGTATATGCTGCTCCATTCTCCTTCGCTCATCGAGGCATAAACGGTTCGCGGAGTAACATATTCAATAATTCCCAAAAATGGGACTTGATAACTCCGCCAATACGCTCCTATTTGAGGTTTATCCAGATGCCAAACCACCGTGAGAGGATTTAAAGATAAATCAATTGCCACATTGCCGAGTTCGCTTTCATTCTTTTCAAAATTAATCCATCTATCTCTCTGTGAACCGTAATACATCCAAATCGAATGATAACCCTTGAACTCTTTTTCCTCTTGCGACAAAAGACCATAGTAAACATGTATTCCAGGGATTCCATATGCTTTTAGGCAAGCGGCCTCCATTGCTACAACATCGACACAATTTCCATAAAACATTCCATTTTGCAACAAATAGTCAATCTGGAATGATGAACTGAAAATATTTCCCTTATTAATTTCAACTCCGTTAACTATAGCGACATTGACTAGATTATGCTCCTTTTCATATAGAGACTCTTCAAAAATTTGCCGAAGCCAAGGATTGTCTGGATCATCAGCCAACATCTTTTCAATATCTGACAAATTGTGACGCCTATACTTTATTCGATCCCACAGCCAATGATTAATGTTGCTTGCGCTGTTTACCAGACTTGATGGATCCAAAAGATTATTATTCTCAACTATTCTCTTGCATGCATAAAGTGTTTCTGGTTTTAAGACCATGAATTGATAGGATTTCTCATTCATACGCCGATGAGCGGCAACATAATAATCAATCCCGTAATAATCACCATAAACAATTGCCCTATTAGACCAGCTCAGAATTTGCTCAAGATCCATTCTCGCCAAAGACTCTTGTCCCTTGAATATACTTTCGCCCAATTTGCGTCCGTATTCTATCATTTTAATTCCGTCTTGTATCACCTGAGACTTTAAAGTCTTTGTAGCTCGTTTGTAAATGTAAGCATCGGTGATCGCTTGCGCTGCTGCAAAAGGATCATTAGAAGGGAGATCTATCCGGTCAGCATAACGAAGAAAAAGCTCTAGGGATGTGCTCTTGTACAACTCTGTCACTGGCTGAGTTATTGAATCGAGATTTACATCATAGAGATTTTTAAAACTCTGCCAAGCCACCGATTGCAGTCCAAATTCATAAGGAAGTCTCTTTAACATTCTCGTTGGAACTTTAGCCTCGAAGACTTTACCCCGTCTAACAGAGCTTCTCGGTAAAGAAATAAACTTAAGAAAATTACCCTTGCCATTCCATTCTTGGATTCCCGATCCCGTATCTGTCCAAACGATGGCATAAATTATATTCCAATCACTATTGAGAAGATTAATCCTATAATGATAACTCTGCCCCTTCTTAGGCATGGCGCTAGGCTCAACCATCATATAGGCATTGTCATCATCCATGATAAAAGCATGACTCTTTAAGTCATCTGTTGGAGACGGGATACTCGAACTTTTTTCTTTATCAATGGCTGCTGGATCGTTCAGGGTATCTTCTTTAATTAGGCCTGTGCGCAGCCAGTCTTTCTTCCTCCCATCGATACGAAGGCTTCTAATTACGGATCGAGCCCATCTCAAATTATTTCTTTGCTCTCTTTCTTTTTTCAACAACAACGAAAGAGCTCTTGTAGCTGTCGCAGAGTTGCTGGTTCTTGCATACTCAATCACTTTTGTTCTAGTCTCAGCACTTGTCCTAATCCCATCTAGTGACTGCATCGCGAATACTAATTCCTCGTTCAATGGCGCAGCATAGAGCAACTTGGATACGAGGCCACTGGTCAACAAAATAAAAATGGAACACCGAAGATAAATCATGGTTTGATTCACCAAAGTGCCAAGGTCATCAAAAAACATGCTACTTTATGCCCTTTCTTCTGCCGAGGCCCATCCGAATCCCTCACCTTTTATGAACAGTTACATCGACACATGATTTATGAGTCTTAATATCTTGCTGTATTTTTCCCCTTTAAAGGCCAATTTTTATTTATCCTTCATATCTAACCCCATTACTTGCTAAAAACTTGATGAAGTGCCATTATAAATAATGACGTCATATTCATATTTTACTCTTAGGTGTCACTTTTATGCTTAAAGAAAAGAAACTTTCACGAAGAGAGAGAGAAAAGCTCTTGCAGCGCGATGAAATCATGTCTGCTAGTCTCAAACTCTTTTCTAAAAAAGGATACAGTAGTGTGTCCATGCTTGAGATTGCAAAGTCGGCCGAGTTTTCGGTAGGCACTCTCTATAAATTTTTTAAAAACAAAGAGGATTTATTTAAGGCTCTTGTTTGGGAACAGTTCTGTAAGTTTAACAATTTAATGCTTAAAGCTATTGATGAACCCAAAACTGAGATCGACAAACTTCGAAATTATGTGACTGTGAAAGGCGAGATTTTTAACGCCAACGCTCAGATGATTCGTATATATTATTCCGAGATAGAAGGAGCGAGGTTTAATTTTATGGCAGGACTTGACTCTGCCGTAAAAAAACGACACGAGCAATTCCTTCAAAAACTGGCGGGCATCTTTGATTCGGGCATGAGAGCCAAGCGTTTTAAAAGAATTGCGGAACCAATTCATCTTGCCGTTTCTCTTGAAAGTATGGTGCATGCCTTGCTCTTTCGTTGGCTTGATGCACCAGAAGCCAATCCATATCCGAAAGATCCTGATGTAATTCTTAATATTCTCTTTAAAGGGCTGCTTTGAATTTTGATTCTTAATAATACACTGCCGAAAATTGTTAAAAAAAGTCATCATTGGAGGTTTAAATGAAATTAAGTTGTAATAAAAAATCAAAATATTTTTTAGCACTGCTAATCGTATCACTCTGCCTGTCCCTTGCTTCATGCGGCGATAAGAAAACGGACAATGCTGGGGCAAACATCGATGTCAATACAATCAAGATTCAACCAGAGCAGTTAATTTTAACCACAGAGCTAGCTGGTAGAATCTCTGCATTTCGAACAGCAGAAATTCGCCCACAGGTAAGTGGTATTATTCAGAAGAGGCTCTTCGAAGAAGGATCTGAGGTAAAAGAGGGCGATGTTCTTTACCAAATTGAGCCGGCTCCGTTTCAAGCAGCATTTGAGAACGCAAAAGCTGCTTTGGCTAAAGCAGAGGCTCGAGTTCCAGCCACTCAACTTCGCCTTTCCCGCTACAAGGATTTACTTAGTGACAAGGCTGTGAGCCAGCAGGATTATGATGACGTGGATGCTGCAATGAAACAAGCTTTGGCGGACGTGGCATTTGCAAAAGCCGCCGTTGAATCGGCTCGTATTAATCTTGATTTTACAAAAATAACTGCCCCTATTTCAGGTCGCATAGGTAGATCAAATGTTACCGATGGCGCACTTGTTACTGCTCACCAACCTATGACCTTAGCAACTATTCAGCAGCTTGACTCTGTGTATGCCGATCTTCCCCAACCAACCAGTGCTCTTCTTAAATTGAAAAGAAGCCTGGAAGAGGGCAAGTTGAATCGTGGAGACAATGGTCTAAATAATGTTAAAATTATTCTTGAGGATGGAGTTCCTTATGAACTACCTGGTGTTTTACAGTTTCGGGATGTGACAGTAGAGCCGAGCACTGGTTCTGTAATTCTTCGTGTAGTAGTTTCGAATCCCAAAAATGTTTTACTGCCTGGTATGTTTGTTCGAGCAATCATTCAAGAAGGTGTTAACAACAATGCAATCTTCATTCCTCAACAAACATTATCCCGGGATCCTAAAGGCAATCCATACGTGCTCTTAGTTGGTCCAGACTCAAAAGTTCAGTTAAGAATGATTCAGGTTGACCGGGCAATTGGGGATCGTTGGCTGGTGTCTTCTGGACTTAATTCTGGCGACCAGCTTATTTTGGATAACCTTCAAAAACTAAAGCCTGGCATGCTTGTAAAGGCTATCCAAAAAGATTCATCAACTCCGACAACTATTCCCTCGAAAACAAATTAGTAAGGATTTAAAAAATGTTATCAAAGTTCTTTTTAGATCGTCCCGTATTTGCCTGGGTTATAGCGATAATCTTGATGGTTGCTGGAGGCCTTGCCATTTATCAGCTTCCTGTCTCTCAGTATCCGCCCATTGCACCTCCCTCAATCGCTATCATGTCGACTTATCCTGGCGCTTCTGCAGAAACCGTGGAAAACAGCGTCACCCAAGTGATAGAGCAGAAGATGACCGGCTTCGACAAAATGTTGTACTTGTCTGCTACTAGCGATTCATCAGGCACTTCCCGTATTGAACTTACTTTCGCACCAGGCACAGATCCGGATCTGGCCTGGGCACAAGTGCAAAATAAACTACAATTAGCAATGGCTAGCCTCCCCGAAGTCGTGCAACGTACTGGTGTAAAGGTTAGCAAATCTACTCGCAACTATCTTATGATTGTTGGGTTAATCTCAGAAGATGGAAGTATGACTGGTCATGACTTACGAGATTACACGCAATCAAATCTTGAAAAGGTTTTGTCGCGGGTACCTGGAGTCGGCGAGGTTGAAGTTTTTGGAAGCCAATACGCCATGCGAGTGTGGCTAAACCCTGACAAGCTTACGGATTACCACATGACAATTGATGACGTGATCCTTGCTCTTCGGGCTTATAATGTTGAAATCTCAGCAGGCCAGTTCGGAGGGGCGCCTGCAATACCGGGTCAACGTTTGAACGCTGCCATTATTGTTCAGACTTTGTTAAAAACGCCTGAAGAATTCGCATTAATTCCTCTTAGAACTAATCCTGATGGTTCGATAGTTCGCGTTAAAGATGTTGGTCGTACTGAGCTTGGAACTGAATATTATGACATTGAAGCATTCTACAATGGCAAACCCTCTTCAGCACTTGCAATCCGTCAAGCATCCGGTGCAAACGCACTCGAAACTGCTGATGCGGTTAGAACCAAGTTAAATGAAATGGGTTCTTTCTTCCCTCCAGGTCTTAAAGTGGTTTATCCCTACGATACTACCCCATTTGTAAAGGTAGCCATCAATGAAGTTGTGAAAACCCTTTTTGAAGCAATATTGCTTGTGTTTCTTGTTATGTATTTGTTTATGGGTAATATCCGTGCCACCCTCATCCCAACGATTGCAGTGCCAGTCGTTATTCTTGGCACTTTTGCGGTGATCTCGTTGTTTGGATTTTCCATAAATATGCTGACCATGTTCGCCATGGTTCTTGCTATCGGACTTCTTGTGGATGATGCGATTGTTGTTGTTGAAAACGTAGAAAGAATAATGAGCGAAGAAGGGCTTCCTCCATTTGAAGCTACACAAAAATCAATGGATCAAATCACAAGCGCTTTGATTGGAATTGGGCTAGTGCTTTCCGCGGTCTTTGGCCCGATGGCTTTCTTCGCAGGGTCTACTGGCGTCATTTATCGTCAATTCTCTGTTACAATTGTGGCTTCAATGCTTCTATCTGTGGTGGTTGCATTAGTCTTGACGCCTGTTCTTTGCGCATCGCTTCTTGCCCCTGTAGAAAAAGGGCATGAACCCGCAGAAAGTGGCATCGCCTTTTTGAGGCCATTTTTTAGGTGGTTTGACAACGTCTTTTTTCGAACCAGAGATCGCTACATTTATTTTGTCCGGCAATCTCTTTCCCATCGTCTTCGATATGGTCTGATATTTTTAGCAATTGTTGGAGTCATGTCCATATTATTTTCACGAATGCCTACTGCTTACCTTCCTGATGAGGATCAAGGAATTATGATGGTGCAGGCTCTTCTCCCTGCAAACTCAACCCTCGAACAGAGCAAGGAAGTGTTAAACCAAGTTAGTAACTATTTACTCGAAAAAGAAAAAGATGCAGTAGAAGCCGTGATGGCTATTTCTGGCGCAAGTTTCTCAGGCCGTGGTCAAAACTCTGGTATGGCCTTTGTGAAACTTAAGGACTGGGAGCTACGGAATCACTCGAACTTAAAAGTCAATGCTCTTGCAAAAAGAGCAATGGGAGCATTCTCACAAATTAGAAATGCCGCAGTCTTTGCATTTGCCCCACCAGCAGTTATCGAACTTGGACAAGCGACAGGTTTTGACTTTCAGCTTCTTGATCGTGGAGGGCTGGGGCACCAGGCTCTAATGGCCGCAAGAAATCAGCTTCTCGGAATGGCAGCACAAGAGCCTAGATTAACCAAAGTGCGCCCCAATGGTCTTGAGGATGTTCCTGAATATCGCATCGATGTCGACTGGGAAAAAGCGGGGGCACTTGGAGTACCTATAACTTCAATCAACAGTGCCATTTCTTCAGGCTTTGGAAGTGCTTATGTAAATGATTTTATTCAGGGTGGAAGAGTGAAACGAGTCTTTGTGCAATCCGATGCTCCCTTCAGAATGTTGCCTAGTGACCTAGAGAAGATCTATGTAAGAAACATCCTTGGAGAAATGGTTCCTTACAATGCTTTCGCATCAGGACACTGGACTTCTGGTTCCCCAAAGCTTGAGCGTTATAATGGCTTCCCATCACTCAATATTGTAGGTGAAGCCGCCCCTGGAAGAAGTTCAGGAGAGGCAATGAATATTATGGAAGAGTTCGTAAAGAAGCTTCCTCAAGGAATTGGGTTCGACTGGACGGGACTCTCTTACCAAGAAAGACAGGCTGGGGCACATGCCGTTCCACTATATGCATTTTCGATACTTGTAATTTTTCTTTGTCTTGCAGCTCTCTACGAAAGCTGGCCGATTCCCATATCTATTCTACTTGGATTACCTCTTGGAGTAATCGGGGGAGTCATTGCCTCATCGCTTAGGGGTCTGCCTAACGATGTATATTTCCAAATTGGACTCTTGACTACCTTAGGTCTCACGACAAAGAACGCAATATTGATTGTGCAGTTTGCCAAAGATGGAGTTGAACAAGGGATGGGACTCTTAGACGCGACACTCGAAGGGGCTAAGTTGAGACTTCGTCCAATATTAATGACATCTCTTGCTTTCGGATTTGGAGTCATGCCTCTTGCATTCGCTAATGGCGCAGGA
>JAAZON010000614.1 GCA_012797725.1 SAR324 cluster bacterium
ACCCTTAAACTCCCGATTTTGTTTACGCTAATGCTGCTTAATAGAAACTATGTAGCTGTTTAAGTCATTGCGAGGGCACATAGTGACTGTGTGGCAATCTCTCGTGAAGTTCTTATACATATGAGATTGCCACGCCTCTTGCTACGCTCGGCGCTTGCAATGACGTTTAAGTCTCTAACCTTGCCCCCCGAAAAACCGATACGGAATTATCAATATGTGGATATATCCCCTCAAGGACCCCATCCTTATACTACTAGTAATTGTAGACAGTTGACATATCCATGATAATGGTAGATTCCCTCATTGGATATTGGATGCTGAAAACAGTAGCTTCAAATCAGAGCATACTGTCGTCATTTAGTCTCTTCAGTATTCTCCTCCTTTAAGAGGCATTTTCTGTCAATTACTTGAAGATCTGCGTCTGCTCCGCCAAATTTAGAGCTATCTGATGATTTAATGGTCATAGAACCTCTTGGTTATTGAATTGGAAATTCTAAGGGAAGAGCTAAGTCTTTTCATTCTAATAATCAGGAAAAAAATCGTACTATTTAATGAGCAATTATACTCTTACTGCAATTCGAAGATAAGTTTCCAAATTATAGGAGTTTCTGTAAAAACAGTTGCTGGACTTTACTAAAGTCCTAGAAGACTGTATTAATATGCCTACATCGAGTGCAGTAAGTACTAAGGTTTTTTTAGGAGGTTTCTGGTCTGCAATTTATCTGGCAGTATGACGCAGAGTGCGTTATTGCAGGAGGGATTAGAGATGGATGAACTTCTCTAATGCGCCCTGTGATAAATCCTCTGGTCAAGAGAAAGATTTCTTGCAGTTTTGGGTGCCGTGTATCGCGCGACGATGATGCCAGAAGGCATTATTGACGGCACCCCTAAGCGCTGCTGGTGTGTGGCTGGGATCGCTTCCTTGGTTCTTTTCCTCCTTGCCAAGGAAATGTGCCATGTGCCCGCTAGCAGCGCTTAAGTTTCCAGGACGAGAATCGTACTGGCTATACGTTTCCGTCTTGGAACACTGAGTGGTGCGGGGACTTGTTATGGCTGCCAACATTGCAAGTCCCCCGCCACTTCTTCTCAAGAGGTTTTCTCTTGTGAAGGTTCTTTGACTTACTGCATCGATGTCCTCAATCTACCACCTCATCTTGCACTGAGATCAAACAATGAATGCCCCTTTCAGAGGCGTATGAAGTATTCCTTTCTAAACAGCTATAGCCTTATTGTCTAGTCGCTCTAGAAAAGTTGTTTAGCAGTCAAATCAAAAAACGCGTTATTATTTTCCCACTTAAGCTTTGCTTTTACGTTGTTGTTTCCCGAAATTGCTCTGTCCAAGGCCAGGTCGAGAGTTGGGGTGTATCTTCGGAAATTGCCTGCGCTTTGATCTATGAGAATCCCAGCGTTAACTTTGAGAATAGCCTTATTTGTACATTTGCCATTAACATTGATCTGAAACCGAGTGCTTTCTTTATTGCTTCTAAGATCTTCTTGATTTAGAACGGAAATTCCGTAGTTTAGCTCATCATGACTAGTTGTAAGTCCAATTTCAGTAATTTGCTGTGGAAGAATATTCTTCTTTGCATCTTCTGGCGATGTGGCATAGCGAAAATGCACTGCAGATGATGAGTTGAGTCTATAATTCAGAGACGAATCTACAGAAGTAGGGGATTCTCCCTTTTGATACTGGCGTTCTGTCAGACTAAAACTTGCCTTCCATTTGTCCTTTTCCTTGCTTGCCTGGCTTAGCGTAATTGATTGGGATGATTTACGACCCTCGACTGGAGTGCTCGACGACACATAGACCGCACTAAACTGAGCGCGATATAGGTTCCCGTTTGCCGTAATGCTAGCAATTTTGCTATCAGAGCCGTCGCTAGTGTTAAGTTCCATAAATCTTGCATTTATGGATACTTTTGAGGCCGAACCTAAAGAAATAGCCTCTGTCGTATTATATGATACATCTAATAAATTCTGTTTAGAGCTTTCACCCGTTTTGCTGTTCTTAAGCAGCATGTTAAATGAGCCTCCTTTGTGTGGAACAGCACTTATATTTATTTGCTGAAGTCGATTGTCATTTCTAGAATTTGAGTCCTTGTTGCTTAGTACGCCCGTAAGTTGAAGGCGCTCGTCTTTTGAGAAGCGGAAATTCAAAGAGGAAAATTTGTAAGACTCGTCTTTATTTCTATCAACGCTTGTATGTTGTGCATTGAAGCAGAGACTTTTCGATGGATTTGCATCGATATTAATAGTATTAATATTTTCGTTTGGCCCAGCACCGGAAACACTTTTTCTTTCCGCAAAAGCCTTGAACGGGAGACTTCCTTTCAGCTCAAATTGGATAGAATCTGTGTTGGTCGTCTTCTCCGATCCATTATTTGCGAAGCTGACACTGTCGTGGGTTAGAGAGAGTTTAGCCATGCGAGTCTGGTCATTAAACTGCACACGTTGGTGTTCACTTTTTGTTGTCGTGACTTCTCCATTGATGGAAGCTTCACTCTCATGAAGAAAGGAGAAGTTGTTTCGTGGCGAGAACGAATATTCTGCAAGTTCTTTACGACCTTCCCTTTCCGAGCTTGAGCTGTTTCCCTTTGACACATAGTGCTCAGCCAATAGCTTAAGACCCTCTACGCCAGTATATTGGAGATTAAAATCTGTGCGATTGAAACCTCTCTCTTTTTTTACTAAGGCCTGTGCTTCCGCTGAGAGGCCTGACACTTGAGACTCACTATTAAAAGATTTGCCAACAGAAGTCCGTTGAATCCCGAGAGTTAATCTTTTTCCTGTAAATAGGAAGCCTTCCTTGTTTAAAACACCTTGGGCATCTTGAGAGAAAAGGCCTTGGAAGGTTAGACGAGAGGAGCCGAGATTATGGGTGGCTCCAACTGAGAGGTTAGTGACATTGGTTTTTCTGTTTGTACCTCGCCTTTCCATACCTGCAATGACCTTTTTTGAGGTGTAAGAAATGCCGTAACCTTTATCATCGACTCTAAACTCGGTGCCTCTGGCTACACTGAAGCGAAACGCTTTTCCGGATAAAAGAGAGAGAGCCACATTCTTGTCCAGGCGAGATATGGAGGTACTTTGTATTGGGAGGTTTTGCTGCTGTGAGAAATAAGGAAAAGCGCCAAATGTAAAGGGCTGAATCGTATCATTGGCGGAAGCAGTCGCCGGACAGAGGCTACACATAGCGATAGCAGAAAAAATTCGAACAGTTGAGACAACGCTAGTTCGTACTTCGCTTGAAATCTCCATTTCAGCAATTTTAGACTCATGAAGCTATTCTGTGAAGATAAATCGATGTTATTGGAGGCTTTTTAGATTGAGTCTGGGAGGGGGCTCGCCTGGCTTAGGGGCTTCTATGCAGTCACCATAAAGTTGGCCACCAAACCAAAACGCGTGTTATTTTTGTAAAGTCACTCTCAGCAACAGGTTTCAAATTCAACCATCCTTTAGTTCTCTGCTAAGATCCAAAATGGCATCTTTAAGGTGGTTCTTTTCTTCTGTTTTTTTGCCCTTGGCACCAGCTTTTGTTGCTTTCCTCCTCAGGGCATCAGCCCGCCTGTTTGCAGCTTTATCCTCTGCGATATCAGAATATTTACCTTGAGCTTGTGACTTAATGACCTCAATTTCTAGTGCTTCTAGTGAGAGGCTATCTATTTCAGTGGGTACCTTGGTTTTTGTTACTCGCTTTTCAATTTCATCAACTGTTTTTTTGAGGGCCCTGCTTCTCTTTTGATACTGGATCTCCAATTTCTTCGCAGAGGCAAGATCTTTCCGCACATGTTCCTTCACACTGGCTTGAAGTTTATTTAGTTTGGTATAAAGCTCTTTAGTGCTTAGTTTGTCTAACGGCTGGGTTTTTGTTTCTAGTCCGGTCATAACATCCTCGTGCAAAGTATGGATCTTTTATGTTAATCTTGAGTAACGAAGCACCTGCTTCAGAAAAAAATCATGAGCGAAGTCCTTGATAAACCAATATAATACGACTAAATCCCGGTCATATTGAGAAAGACTTTTTGGGCTGAACGGGCTTATCCTATGTAGCGTTCTTGTCCCACATAGCCTTGGTGGCGTGGAAGGCGAAGCAGGGAACTAGGCTCTCCACTTTATTATTGAACTTAGGGTCAGGAATTTTGACGGACAGTCTATATTTTACGAAATGTGTTTCGTGCCGCTCCTAGAAAAGATTCCAGAATCTCTCTGTCAATGTTGCTTTTGGAATATCTTCTCGAACTACAGCATCAACACGTCCAACCTCATGACCATTCACCAGAAAGCGAATCTGGCCGCAAGGAGTATCTTTAACTACAGGAGCTTTCAATTCTGAGCAGAGTTCCTTAATTTGCTCAACTTTGTCGGCGTTGGAGATTCGGACGACTCCGGTGACTCTTTTTGCTGCAACTGGCATTACTTCCTTTTTCTTTCCTTTGATTACAGGAACCATTTGATTGACAGGTGCTCCATCATCAATGAGCTTGACAAGTCTATATTGTGCAAAGCCTTGGGATAGGAGTCTTGAGGCTTCCTCGGTTCTTGACTTAATGCTGTTACAGCCCATGACTGATGTAATCATCCGAATGTTGTTACGCACGGCGCTCGCGGTAATACAGAAACCGGCTCCATTATGAAAGCCTGTCTTAATGCCATCGCATCCATCATAGTGGCGTAGAAGATTGTTGTGGTTATGAAGTTTAAAGGTTCCATTCCTAAAATCCCCGTCTATTTTTCCAGTCAAAGCAGTAAGTTCCGGAAATTCAGACAGCAAAGCTCGACCAAGTGTTGCCATATCACGTGAAGTGGTGAGGTCGTCTGCTTGTCCCGCTGATGGTGGCAGGCCATGGGGGGTCTGGAAGACTGTATTCGTCATCCCTAGCTTTTCAGCTTCTTCATTCATCATTAAAACAAAGCCTTCCACGCTGCCGCCTATATATTCCGCAATGGCTGTTGCTGCATCATTTGCAGACTGA
>JAAZON010000615.1 GCA_012797725.1 SAR324 cluster bacterium
CAAGCTGGATATTACTCTGACAAAATATCGCTCTTTCTTAATATCTATCTAGTTAAACTATCAATCGAGGCATTACTTGAATAGCCCCAATCGGGAATATCTAAGTTTATGGAGATATGATCGGCGCATTGCCTTGTTATCAATGATTAATTAAATCAGAAACTTTTTCAAATTTTCCCCGATTATGAGTTTAGGAACAAATGCCGGTTCCGTGGATTCGAACTTTATTGAAAGATGGCGTGATAAAACGATACCGGCTACGGTATCATGAAGGATGATTAGTTGCGACGAATAAAACGCGGAGGTTATATCTTTGAGTATTGGGTTGGTGACCACCCACCAAAATACGTCCATATTATGAAGGATTCTGAATTGATTGCTCGCGTGGAGCTGGATGATGAGCTCACTTTAATTGAGGGCAGAATCGACCAATAAATAAAAAAATCTTGAGGACTTTGATTAAGGAAGGCTTACTGAGATGAGACATAAAAGATTCAAGCTCGTTGAATTTGACAACAAGAAAAGAGTCTTCCGGCTCGGATACACAAGTGGGTTGGTAATTGAATGCCCATATTCCGCACTAAGCATAAATAAAAAAGTTATTGAAGCAGCTCCCGATTCTGAAGATGGTGGTTTCTCTTTTTACTTCGTTCTGGAAAATGGCAAAAAACATTTTGTCCCCTTCGATCAACCGTTGCATATCGTTCAGAATCCTTCCTACGTGAAAGAACAGACTCTTTTTGAAATGACCAAGGAATTAAATCGGTTTATTAAAGCTGACAGTATTTCTAAGCGCGAATTAGCTCGCCGGCTTAATACTTCTCTATCCCAGCTAGCAAGATTGCTCGATACCACCAATTACAAGAAAGATCTTTCTCGCCTAATTGAGATAGCTGCTATTTTAAATTATGAGTTCAAATGGGAATTCAGGAAGGCCGCATAGTCTTTGATTCTTCGGCCGGGCAGAGCCCGCCCCTCCGATCGGCCGTGTGAAACACGCCCCTTCTGTGAATATGATCAACGGCCTTGCGGGCCAGTCCTCTGTCTTGTCCTCCGTATTCATGCTCCGATTGGCATCATAACAAGGTTGGAAATCAGAGCAAGTTCTCAATTCAGATCTCCTTATTCTATTTAGGAAAACGCTGAAACTCATAAATTCTCAATAATCCTAACAATTGTAGCCTTTGAACAGGGCTTGCTATAATGCCCCTTCAATGATCAGTGAAATTCCTTATATGGCCCGACCCACAAATAAGCTTCGTCTGTTCAATCTGAAGAGGCCTAACTCCAACTCTAAACGACAAGTCCTTATTCTTGGAGCTAGCTGAACTTGACAAGATTCTTTAGTATATTGATTTATTGAAGGGTATTTAGTTTCCTTGAGAGAGTAATATGGCACTTGATAAACTGATATTTCGAATTGCGGGAATTATGATTATTCTTAGCTTGCTTCTTTCGCAAGTGCATAGCGCCTATTGGCTTTTGTTCACATGCTTCATAGGACTCAATATGACACAAGCCTCATATACAGGTTTTTGTCCAATGGTCATATTGTTGAAGAAAATGGGGATTAAACCTGGATGCGCCTTTGAATAAAGTCTTTTAGATGTTTTCGCTAATAGTCATTTCAATAGCTGCAATAATCGGATCGGCATTGGTTTCCACAGTTGAGGCAGCTTTGTTTTCTTGCCCGCTGATAAAAGCGCGGCAGATGGTTGAGCAAAGGGGCACCAAATCAGCAAAAGCCTTGCTGAAAATTCGTGAGAATATGAGCCGACCAATCTCGGCTATGGTACTACTCGCAAACCTTTTTGCGATTATAGGGAGCCTTATTATAGGTGCTGTCGCAGCAAATGAACTGGACACAGTACATCTAAGCATATTTTCTGTAGCCTACACGATCTTATTCATACTCTTTGCCGAGATTATCCCGAAAAACTTTGGCGAACGTCATGCAGTCTCGGTCGCTCTATTTGGAGCAAGGCCTCTAATCTTAATCGCGAAAATCCTAAGCCCCTTAATTTGGATCGTTGAAAGATTCGTTAGCCCATCCAACAAAAATCCCATACAGAGTATCACGACGGAAAATGAAATTAAGCTGCTAGTTCAAGTGGGTAAAGAAGAAGGTATTATCGAACAAGACGAGGCCGACATGATTCATCGCATCTTTAAGCTGAATGACGTGATGGCTAAAGACATAATGACTCCAAGGGTCAGTATAACGTCCTTGGAAGGAAAGGCTATTTTGGCTGAAGTGAAAGATGAGGTCTTGCGTTCCCAACACTCAAGGATAGTCCTCTTTGGAGACTCGACAGATGAGGTAATTGGCATTGCGCTAAAAGACGAATTACTGAAAGCGCTTATTGAGAACAAGGGTGAAACTAAAATAATCGACCTAGCCCGTCCTCCGCATTTCGTCCCAAGTATGGTGAGGGCAGATAACTTGCTTAGCTTCTTCCAAGAGCACAGAGATCATATTGCGGTAGTTGTAGATGAGTTTGGTGGTACGGCAGGAGTGGTAACTTTAGAAGACGTGCTTGAAGTGCTGACGGGAGAAATTGTTGACGAGACGGATCGCGTGATGGATATGCAAGCAGCAGCACGCAGAAGGCGTTTCCGCTTTTCATTTCTTCGTGGAAGCAGGAAGAAGTAAGGCTTCTTCGCTTTTTTGTAATACGCAGGGATAACTTTACGCTCTCACATCAACTACTGATGCTGCTTTAATACGGCCTTCGTATAAAGCAGACAAGACTTCCCATTTTTCCTAATTAGAACTGGGACCCCCCTTTCTCCATAGCGCCTAAGCGCGTTTGCAAGGCTGTCCCCAAACCTTCTACCGATAACCTCATCAACTTCAGGTACGAACGCCTCTGTTAACTCAAACTCCCTACCACCCGAGTTCACATAGATAAAATTGGAGCTAGCGCCTATCTCTGCGGAATAATTTTCCCCAGCTTGATCGCCCATTTATAGCACCTTAAAGATTGCGAGATTAAAAATACACTGTTTCATACTACTACAACTATGCTGTTAATCTCATTCTTTTTCTTCCAAAGCACCAACTGAAAGAGACAACTTGTCGAATTCACTGTTAGTTTAGAAAGAACGCTTATTCGAAAAGATGAAGTCTCGTGATCCGCCGCCTCCGCTTTGCTGTCCTAAGCCCATTATTAATGATTTGAATGGTAGCTCCGCGGCAAGACCTAAGAACGGTTTTTTCACCCCCGCTTTTTAAGCAATCGCGCTTTAAATTTCCCTTTCTGAACTCAAATGAGTATATTAATCATTCTCAACTGATGTTTCCATTACTAGTGAAGACTATGTCTCACGATGAAGCTTTAAAATATTTCAAGTCAAATTCCGGCTATGCACGGATGAAGGATCTTAAGCAAATGGGAATACACCCAAGAGTATTAAAGGACTTCATCTCAAAAAAAATGGTTCAAAAAATTAAGCCAGGTATATACAGACTAATTGACGTTAACGCCTCTGAGTACCAACACTTTGTAGACCTCTGCATAGCCATTCCAAAAGGAGTTATTTGTATCTATTCAGCGTTAAACTACTATGGACTATCTGAATATAAACCAGAAAGGATCATGTTAGCTGTTCCTCAAGGTTGTCGTTTGCCTAAAATTGAAAATACTGATTTCCAAGGCTTCTTTTTCTCTCCACAAATGTATTTTGGTGACATTGAAGAAATCGAATTAGACGGTGGTATTTTCAGAATATACTCTAGAGAGAAAGCGTTAGTTGATGCTTTTAGATTTAAATCCCGTTTCGGGCTGGAAAGAGCCCAGTCGGCCTTAATTCGATACACAAAAAGCCCCCACCGCCATCTGGGACGTCTTCTTGTGCTGGCAAGACAGTGTAAGGTTTTGCAGGCTATGCTTCCTTTTCTAGATGAAGTCATGTAGAGAGCCTTATGCCTTTAAGAGTACTCGTGACCGGAGCAAGTGGGTTCGTTGGTGGCCATATTGCCCTTGGGTTAGCAGAAAATTCTTTCCACGTTATAGCAAGCGGTGGACTGCATGAATGTCCGCTAGAGGTCAGATGTGCTGCAGAATTGACTCTTTCATTCAATCTGCAAAGCCAAGAAAGCATATTAAAGTTGATCGAAGAGGCTAGACCTGATGCCATAGTGCATGCAGCAGCCCTTGCAAATCCTTCAGCCTGCGAAAAGAATCCTGAGGAAGCAAGACTTGTAAATGTAGAAGGGATGAAAAATCTCTTGGCCGTGTTTAAATCTCTCCCATCAAAACCTCTATTCATATACATTTCTACAGATTTGGTCTTTGATGGAGGATGCGCCCCAGAAGGAGGCTTTCGTGAAGAGGATGAGGCTATACCTATTAGTGTCTATGGAAAATCAAAGTTGGAGTCAGAGAGGATACTACTAAACGAGTATGAAAAAGCCTTCGTTGCAAGAATTTGTCTTGTCTACGGAAATGAGCTTGGGGGCCGACAGGGTTTCCTGACGTGGACATTGGGCGCTCTTAACGAATCAAAGCCTCTGACATTATTTGTGGATGAATTTCGTACTCCTGTTTATGAAGATGATGTTAATCGCTCAATAATTGAGATTTTGAGCCGTTACGAAAGAAATGAAACTTCGCTTTCTTTGCTTCTTAATTCCAGCAAACAGCATTCCAGGCTTTTCCATGTTCCTGGTTCTGAAAGGATCTCTCGATATGATTTTGCAAAAAAGTTAATCAAAATCACTGGACACCCAGAGAAGTTGCTCATCCCGAGAAGCTTAAAAGACGTAAGTTTAGCAAATCCCCGCTCGCCTGATGTTAGTTTATGTGGTGAGAAAATTCGGCATATTCTGGGCATAAGAACCTTAGACGTTAATGAAGGCTTGAAAAAGCTGACGCCTTTACTCAAAGCCTGATTAGACTTACAATTATTGTTAGAGATGGTGTGGCTCTGTGGAGAGATCTGGCCCTACGAAGAGGTCACAGTTTTTTTAGAAAGAGAAACCATGGAATCTGTGGTTCAATTCATATGCGGCATTTTAAAGATCATCGCCATCTTCTTTTTTATTCGAGGTTTGTTGTATCTGGCTGGCTTCCGTTACAACATTCCAATTATCGATGACTTCTTTTGGCTAATAATAAAGTCAATTAGCACTTGGGCTGCTAGACCCTGGTAAAAAGTTATCATTAAAAGTTTGATGAGGTTTATACGACATCGATGGAAGAGCAAAAAACAAGCTGGTCACTAGATCTGTTAATGGTGAGAAACATTCCTGTTCGCATCCATTATTCTTTCTTTCTTCTTCCGCTTTATGTCTTGCTTAGCAATCGTCAAAGCGCTGCGAACTTGAGCTTCGAGCTTGCATTGATTAGCCTGTTGTTTGTATGTATTGCACTTCATGAGCTCGGCCACGCTTTTATGGCCCGATATTTTAACATCGAGACGCGAGACATTACCCTATATCCTTTCTGAGGTGTTGCAAGCATTCTTGGCCAGCCTCTTCCGAAAGCAGAACTTTTCATGGCAGCAGCAGGCCCGGCAGTAAGTCTCGCAATTGCAGCAATACTCTTCCCTTTAAGTGATTTTTCTATGCAAGGAACTGCATTTCCAGGACAGAACCTTATCACTCACCTCTGCATTGGGAACCTTATCCTTGTTGTTTTTAACGCCATCCCTGCATTGCCAATGGATGGTGGCAGAATATTGAGAGCGGCACTTCAATTGCTTGGTTGCTCTAAAGCGACAATAATTGCGGCTCGAATCAGTCAAATTCTTAGCGCATGCCTTATTATGGGAGCACTTTATTATTCTCACGCTGTCTTGACTGTAATTGGTATTTTAATTTTCACACAAGCCTCGCAAGAGCTTATGCGAGAAAAAACCTCAACTGCCATCGCCGGATTGTTAGTTCGTGATATCATGATTGATCGAGTTAATGTTGAGACCCTCTCTCATGGTATGTCAGTTGCGGAAGCCCTCACCTGCATCATGAAGTCTTTTCAAGATTTCTTTCCTGTAATTCACGGAGATACAGTGGTCGGGATAATTGGGCGTGATGAGATTCTTAAGGCAGCAGCTTCAGGTGAGAACACAAATTATATTGCAGAGTACATGAACAGAGACTTTGTCTCTGTTCATCCAAATGATTGTTTGAGCGACATATTGAACAAACTGTCATTTAGATCGGGGTACCCAGTGCTTGTTTTCGATGCCGATGGTTTCGCTGGTCTTTTACTGCATGACGCCGTTGCTGAACTTCTTTTCCTCCAAGGTTTTAATGACAAAAACACTAACACCGACTCAGAAGCTTAGTTTGGCGGTACTCCAAAGCACCTTAAAAGTTGTGGGGTTGATCCCCATACAACTAAGAAGTGCCTTTGGCTTTGCATGTGGGGCATTATTTTCGTGCATTCCAACGAGAGATAGAAAGGTTGCTTCGCTTCAACTAAGACTTTTTCTCAGAGAAAAATACAACTGGAAAATTTTAACCCTTGTGTATGCCCATTTAGGGCAAAACATAATGGAGTCTATTGAACTTCGACCTTTGCTCAAAGCACATTGCCAATTTGTGAAATCTGACGGTCTAGAGAAAGGCTTTGCCCATATAGCAAACGGTAAGGGTATTATTGCTTTGACCGCTCACACAGGAAATTGGGATCTGCTTGCTGCCTATTCGATCCAAATTGGCTATCGTTTGTTCACCGTAGGGCGAGAGGCAAGAAATCCAGTTCTACAGGAAATTCTCTCGGGTCTACGCCTTAAGTACAAGATTGAGACCATATGGCGTGCTAACGCCTCGGCCCAAAGGCAAATAATAAGAGCACTAAAGGAGAGAGCTGTAGTTGCAGGCCTTATTGATCAAGACACTAGAGTTTCTGGCCGCATGCTTCCTTTTTTTGATGTCCCTGCTTTTACTCCCATAGGCTTGGCTGAGATTGCCAAAAGATATGATGCAACTGTGTTTACTGCTTTTATTGTGAGAAAAGGTTTCATGCAATTTGAAGTCATAGCGGAGCCAATTGATAGTCATTTAAGTCCAGAGGAAATTACAAGTGAATATAACCGACGGCTTGAGGCAATAATCAGAGAGAATCCTTCGCAGTGGGTTTGGTTTCACAAACGCTGGAGAACACTCCCTGATGGAAAGAGGCTCTCCTCTAAAAATTATATTACCTATTTAGAATCCAGGTTAGTTGATGTTACTTAAGTTTATTCTTGTTTTTAGTGTATTGGTCTTTGGTTTCAACGCCTGCTCGCCTGCAAAAACTCTCGAGGGAGCAAAATATCTAAAAAATGCCGAACGCTTTTCAAGCGAGGGAAGGTTAGATGAGGCAATTGAAGAGTATCAAAAACACATAGCTCTC
>JAAZON010000616.1 GCA_012797725.1 SAR324 cluster bacterium
GCTTATCGCACTGACAAAAACTACCGTGATCAAACCTGCGCAAACCGATAGCTCAAAAACTGCCGCTAGAGGTGCGTTGAGTTGGTAAATCAAGATGGACAACATGATGCTTGTGAACGCTAGCCCGATTGCAGATTGAATCAGAGCAGGGGCTAAAGCGGCATAAAGTCCGCCGAGTATAAAAAGGATAAGGAGCAAAATTTGCAGATATGTCATAAGAAGCTCCGAATTGGGATTATAAACGTTTCAAAAAGCCATGGAACGCAAAGCCCAAGGCTAATGGTAATGATAGCAAGCACGATGGCGGGAGTTGTTGCCCATGGATTGGCCTCGAACAAATCCGCGTATTCTGGAGAAGTTTTGCCGAAGAAAACACGGCGTTGCATCGAAAGAAAATAAGCTAGGGTAATGAGACTGGCAATAACTGCTGTAACTGCAAGATATGGATAACCTGCTTGCCAAAGGGCAACGATAATCATTAATTTACTCCAAAAACCAGATAGGGGAGGGATTCCAGCAGTTGAAAGAAAGCCCACCACTGAACTTGCTCCTGTTAATGGCATTCGATTAGAAAGTCCTCCCATTTCCTCCATGTTTCTAGTTCCGGTTTCTTTCTCCACTGCAGAAGCATTTATGAAGAGAAGGGTTTTAAATACGGCGTGGTTGAAAAGGTGGAATACTGCACCTACAATACCAAGTGGACTAGCTGCGCCAAGCCCAAGAATAATATAGCCAACTTGGCTGATGCTTGAATAAGCTAGCATCCTCTTAAAATCAACCTGATGTAGCGCTAATAACGCGCCTGCAAGCATTGATAAACAACCTACACAGAGTAGAATCAATTGAAGATGTGGGCTGAAGCCAAAGACGCTTTGCGTAATACGCATGATTGTATAGACACCAGTGGTCTTGGTTACAATTCCTGCAAGTAGTACCGAGGCAGGCGCCGGAGCTGAACTGTACGCGTCAGGAAGCCATCCATGAAATGGCATTACGCCGGCTTTAATGAGAAGTCCGCTTATAAACGCAGCGCAAGCCAATAATACAAGCCAGTTGTTCATGTTGCCCTTTAACGCGATAGCCACTACCAGGAAAGACGTACTACCCGCAACGGTGAAGAAGATTCCAATACCTATCAGCAGTAAAGCAGTAGCAATCGCAGACAAGAGAAAATATTTAAATGCACCTTCAAATCCAGCCTTTTCAAGATCAAAAGCTATAAGGATGAAGGATGAAACTGCTGTAATTTCCAAGAAAACGTAGAGCGTAATAAAGTCGCTTGCTAGTACGATGCCATTCATTCCTGCAAGTGAGAGTAAGAACAAATTTGAATAAAGAAATCGTCGATCCCCATCTTGCGTCCAATAGCGACAGAGCATAAGCCCTGTTGAACTAACTAGACCGATCGCAAGAATCATTACCCTAGAAAGGGTATCTATTGTAGCCTGAAAATGCAGCCATTCTGTTAATTCTGGGAGTTGAGTGATCCAAGCGCTTGGATCTGCACAAAGCGCAAAGGCAACTTGAGTTAGTGCGCACATAAAAGCAAGCCAAAAACCAAGAAAGTTCATTAGCGCCTTCCTGAGCGGTAGGTTTATTAGCATCACCAAAAGAAGCGGAATTAGAATTAATGAAGTAAGCACTATTTCCTCTCTTTATGTGTAAATAAAAGTGAATAAAATAAACAGAAAACCAAGCAGTGACCATGCGACATATGTAATATGACTCCCATTGTGGGCTTGCTTTAACATTCTTGCGAAGAGAAATGCTACGAAAGGAACAAGCTTGTTATAAAGCCAGTCAATCAAGCGATCTAAGGTGAAAGCCACAGATGCAAAAATATTTATCACCTTCAGGCTAAGCTCGTAAGGGTCAAAATGCCGCTTTTCCGCACGATTGTATATTGAATGGAGAACGGGAGCATAGTGTATATGATCTACTGCACCCAGTCCGCTGCCACTTCGTTTTACCCCAACCCAATGATTAGCTATCGCCAATAAAAATACACCACAACTGATTGCAACAAGAACAAGGCTGTGAGGGGGCCCTGCAAAATCATGCCCCTCCAGCCGCTCCCCTAATATGGGTTGAATTAAGTGGTGCAGAGGAATGCTGTTCCAGAGCCCGAACAAAATACAAATCCCTGCAAGCACCACGAGAGGGATGAGAATTAGGGCAGGAGCTTCTTTAGCATTTTTGGAATTATCTTGTTCAGCCCCAAAGAATGCCGCATGTCCAAGCTTGAGAAATGAAGCTGCGGTCAGGAAAGATCCTGCTAGGGCAATGACATAAAATGCCATACCCCTTTGTAGGGCGCCGTCATAGACTAACTCTTTCGAAAAGAATCCATTAAAAGGTGGAACACCAGAGATTGATAGGGCAGCAATCAAAAACGCAAAAAAAGTAACAGGCATTTTTTTATACAACCCTCCTAAGGCTTTCAAGTTGCTAGTGCCGGTTTGTATCTCTACAGCTCCTCCAGTTAGAAACAGACAACTCTTATATACGGCATGATTTATCATGTGAAAGAGACCACCCACAATTCCAACAGGAATTGCCGTACCAATTCCTAGAATCATATATCCCACTTGGCTAATTGCATGGAATGACAACAGGCGCTTAAAGTCCTTCTGAATCAATGCCATTAGCACGGCGAGAAATATCGTCATTGCACCGAGAATCATAAGGGCGAGACTTAGGCGCGATTCAGGATTCAAGGCGAACATGTCAAGTGTTATTCGTGACAAGAAATAAATACCAACTAGTTTTTCAAGGGTACCTGGAAGCAGAGCCATGAAAGGAAGTGGCGCGTCTTTAGCTGCGTCGGGAATCCAGCTATGAAAAGGCATGGAACCTGCCTTGGAAACAGCGCCGATTGCCAGAAGAATAAATGCCAGGCTTGCAAGTCCACCAGTCTGTAAATGGATCGAGGATATGATTGTGGTTTTTGCAAGATGTGCTGTCAGCCCAATTCCAACAAGCATGCAAAGATCTGTAATACCACAGATAACAAATGCCTTAATTGCAGTTTTATATGCATCCCTATGCCCAACAGCAATCATTCCAAAGAGTGTAAGTAGCAGGCCTTCCCAAAAGAAGAGCAGGACAATTAAATCATTTGCCAAGGTGGCACCGTTTGCCATACCAATAGTAAGAAGGAAATAGCCAAAGAATTGACCTGATTCCTTATGGTTACGCATAAACACGCTACTAAATAGTGCTATTAAAAAGCCAAATACGGAAATGCCAAGTAAAATGAATGCGCTAAAATTGTAAAGCCTTAATGCAAATTGAAAATTGAACGCACCCCATGATGTTATGTAAGAAGCTTCCTTGCCAAATAGCTCCCAGGCAACCCAGAGGTTGAGTGCTGTGCCCAGAAGCAGAATCAGATTCTTCAGCCATAGCGAACGCCTCATTAGGAGAAGCTCGAGAATGCCTGCTCCAAGTGGTAAGGAAAAACTTATAAAAAGAGTTTGTATTGACATAATTATCACACCTCAAGCATTTGCATAACCGCGCTTTCTACGAACTCCAGTGGGAATTGGAATAAAAGTCCGCTAAGTAATGAGAGAGCAGCAAGTGCTGCCACACAATATACCATCAAGCGGCCCCCCTCTTTTGGAAGGGTATCGGATGACTTCTTTGGACTCCCAAGAAAGACCATCGAAAAAACTCGGAAAAGATACAGAATAGTTAAAAATGCACCAAATAAAAAGATCAGCCAAACATACATTGGCGTGGAAGCCACCCCACCGCTCATAACCATATATTTACTAAAGAAGCCTCCAAAAGGGGGAATTCCCATCA
>JAAZON010000617.1 GCA_012797725.1 SAR324 cluster bacterium
ATCTACACAATAATAACCTTAGACTATTTATCTTTATCACCGTCTATCAATCCAGAGTCAACAGCCATGCGCACTGCTTTTGTCACAGTTTCCTTTTGACGTTTTGGAATTAATCCTTCGGATTCAAGTTTATCTGCTTCCTCAGAGATGAGATTAAATAACTGTTCACGTTCTGCAGCTGTCATTACTCGTGTAGCTCTTCTTCGTCCAATACTGGACGCTGCTCCAACACCACGTACACCACTTGTAGGCCGTATTCCACTTATGCCCATAATACCTTCGGTGCCCTGGACTCCTTGGGCTTCTGTGGTGGATGTAACACCTGAAACTTTCTTGTCACCAATTTTTTTTGTCATGTGCCAAACCCTCTTTCAAGAAACTGCTAAAACGGCTTGCAGGACCGCCGGCATGCCAATCTTTAGCCTTCTTCTTTAACCCAGGCCGCACCCGGGGCTTGTTTGTAAATCTTTTGCCTTCAGCGATATTCTTTTGAAGATACTCTAATATGGACTTATGCTCACGGATCACATTCAGCCCATCAGTATCCCATTCTGCCGCAACATTTCTAAGGGAAGATCCTTCCCAGTAAACTTTCCATAGTAACTCTTGATGAATCGGATCTAATGTCGCAAGTGTCTCTAATATTTTTTTATAATCAGCAAGTTCATCCGGTTGAGCTGATTCAAGTCCTTGTTTCACGGCAATCAAGCTTGCGCCCAAGAGTAATTGCCTTATAGAACCCCTCAGGGTTCCTTCATTGTTGTTCCCATCTTCATAATTTGGAACTTCACCTACACGCAGTTCCGGAAATATGTTTAATAATTCTGCTGAAATCTCACGTGCTTTTCGATCAAGTTCTTCAGCGCTATTTAAACCACGTCGCCATCCACGTGATTTTCGAGCTTGTTCAGTAGCTGCTTCGTGTATACGTTTTCTAGCATAGCCTTTGAAAGGGACTCCTCTTGCTGGTTGAAAACGACGTGAGCAAAAGATTAGAGCTTCTAAGGCAGCACCATCTAGCCCGTCGAGTTTCCAATCCATTCCCCATGCACGTGCTACCGCTTTTGCTATGCTCTCTGCCCATGCCTGGTATTTAAGTACCAGAGCATTTGCGTCATCAAGGGACAGAGTGCCGTCTGTTTCAATAATATTGGTCAATTCTTCACTCAAGCTACATCTCCCCGTTCAATAACGTCATAAATGGATTAAGCCCCTAAATCCTTTTGATGTTTCATTTGCTAAGATTTATTCTATTTTGAACATTTGCTTGACCTTATACCTGACTCAGATGCTAACCCCTTGATTTTATTTGTGCAAGCTCTATTGAAGGAACCTTAGTTCATGCATTCTGATAAGGCAATTTTGCGGCTGTTCGAGTGAAGAATATCTCAAAAAACCTGAAGCGATTTCACAGGCAACCCTGATTAGTGTTTGAGCAGTCATTACACATGACGCTTGATTTCTGGCCATATCCCTCTACTTGCAGAAAGGGCTCAGCCAGAAGGGGCCTTTTTAAAGGTATATTAACGAAGGGCTGAAAAATGGGTGTTAAAATCGCAAAACAGATTGAAAACACAAAAGACGTAAAAGTCCGCCTAGGAGCTTCGAAGTCTTCTACGACGAACGAATTTGAGATGAATAATCAACAAAAGTCAGACAACTTGCTGTCATCAGACTGCAGAGAAGAACTCATAATTCAAAATAGGGCAAGAGCCAGAAAATTAGCACGGAGCATTCTTCGAAAGTGGCATTCTCGTATCGATGTAGAAGAAGTAGATAGCATTGTAGATCTTTCCCTCTGTGAAGCAGCGCAACGCTATAACCCAAATATGGGTGCTGGCTTCATGACATTTCTTTTTTATCATCTTAGAGGTAATTTAATCCGTACGATTACAATCGCAGCTTCAGCGAATATGATTCCAGTATCTGAAGTTAATCCAATGCTAGAGGGTGGATCGGAGAAAAACCATAGACGGAATGTAGTACTTACAAATGCTATTGAAGTTGCAGATGCATTAACAGGGAACGAAACGCTGGCTCCAGATATTGCACTTGAAAAGAAAGAATTAGTGAACTTAAGCCAACAAGCCTGTTCGAGCTTAGATTATTTGGAAAGGGAAGTAATTGAGCGAATTTATATGAATGGTGAGCAACTTTTAGATGTGGCATATAACTTGGGTTATAGTCGTTGCCACATTTCCAGAATTAAAAGAAAAGCTCTGGAAGCGCTCTATGACGGAATGGCTATTCTCGCCGGCCCTGATACATTAGGGCAAAGGCCCAACTTTGATGAAGATGAAGACGTTTCTGAAGCAAGACGGATCCACCGAAAACTTACAACAAGACGTCCAAGATCCAAAAAAGCTCAAAACATGTACGTACAGGCTTTGAGAGCATAGAATTATGAACAACTGAAATTTTGTGTTTACGCGGGGCTCAATGCAAAGGGAATTCTTGTGGGCTTATTATGCTTATCTCACCAGTATCCGGGAAAACATTTACTACATACATCGCATTGGCGCTTCCAAGTAAATCGCCAGTTGATGGAGTCTCGAAGACTGGGCTCCCATTCTCTAAATTTCCTTTCATAGGCGAATGACCATGTCCAACAAAAATTGCTAGTATTTGGGACAGGTGTTTTGAGAGAATGGAGTAAAACTCATCATATTGATCAACCATATATGAATCACCATAAAAGGTCCAATCGAAAGGAGAGGTTCCAGGAGTTCTTATTGGATGGTGAAAGAATAAAAATGACTTGGCCCCACTTGCCAAGTTTTGTTCCAACCATTCCATTTGATTGCTGGAAAACGATCCTTGGCACATTCTGCCACGCGTTTCATAGGGACATGACAGTCCACGTTTGGATCCCGTTACGCTATTTAAAAAATAGAAATGTAATCCTTCATGTTCAATCAGGTAGAAGGGTGGAATCTCGAGGACTTTCTGCCACACAGCCTCCATTTCCGGTATTTGCCAGTCCATGGCGCTAATAGCTTCACCGGCATTTGTATCAAAACCAACGAGATAATCATGATTCCCAAGGGCCACAAAAAAAGGCATCGACAGCTTATTCATCAAACTCTTAAACCGATCAACAGGTGTATCTTTACCAACACCATAATGGTTTAAATTTGTAGAGTATAAAGTCCCAACGAGATCTCCGGTCACTACTACAAAATCAGCCGTTGGAAAACGTTCATTAATATATGAGATAGTTGTGACTAAATTAAATTCATTTCGCCTACTGTCATAGTACTGGTTGTCTGGGGCTCCTGGTATACGGATATGAGTGTCTGACATCACAATAAAAATGAAACCATAAGTTGAAAAACTCCAGGAGTATTTTCGTCCCAAGATACTCTCGTGAAGCTCCGCTATATACTTAGTATTTTTTTTTAGACTTTGATATGGAGAAAATTTTGCCGAAAGATCCGAAAGACTATAGCTTACTAGTCCTTGAACATAATTACCATCATCATCCCTGACAGTGAATGTCTCTGAGGAAATATTTTCTGGTATTATTTGATTTGCAAAATTGACACTTATAGATGTGGTTAAAGAGCAGCGCCCAGACTCATTTTCTGGATTCGTCGAAAGAATCTCGGGAAAATTCTCAGGAGATCCTCCACATGACGAAAGTAAAAAAATACACGCTGCTATGACATGAAAGCAAACATAATGCATCGAAAAATGCAGAATTACTGATCTAGACTAAACTTTTGTTCCAGTCCCTTTGAGCAATACATAGCAAGAAACGCCCTTGCCTGTAATATTAATTTTGGTACTTGGCACGCTCATTCTCTTTTTACTAACCAATGTTGCTTTTATGGTTCCTGAAATCTTTACGCCGCTCTTTGAAACGGAACCACTTCCCTTGATTGTATTTCCCGAAACGATTGCTGCAAAAGAAATGCCCTGCAACTTTAATGTAGCACGGCTCCCATTTTGTTTGATAACAATGCCATTCAAATTTAGAGGTTTCCCAGCCAGACCTAAATTACAGGTATCTTTTGTTGGAGTCATTCTTAGATTCCAAGTTCCGGCAAAATTTGCTCCTTGTGCTGAAACAGGAAGAAGACCACATAAAAAGAATATCGAAATAATCAAAGTTCCAAATTGTTTTCGCATTTTTCCTCCTAAGACCCCGAGATGTTGCTACTTTAAAAAGCCCTGCTTCTGATGCATTGCTTGCACTACCTTGATACTCTGCTGCTTCATGCTAGTCAAGAATTAGTTTGCAATGGTTTTATGGTTTCTTAAGCATATACTACGCCAACATATTTAAATCCCGTTATCCTTCCGTATTCTATATCTTAAATTAGGTTTTCAGGGTTGAGTTCCAGTTTATCAAAGATCCAATGAACACTTTCTTTAAAGGCATATGTCTATGTTGAATGGAGTAATATTATCCAGATTTTCATTCATTTTAATCGAGCCGGCAGGGATTTAGGTGAGAGCACCCATAGCAAGTCTCTAACTCTGTCAGGTTAGAAATTACTATCCTTTTTGAATATAAAGACCTTGGGATGATGATATACTGGAATCGATTCCTCAGCATAAATGTCAATGAATTTGATACCAAGAAATGGCAGGTATGATTCAAAAGACCTAATAATACTAAATCCGAGTTCTCCTGCAAAAAGCCTTTTGTAAAATTCCCTTGCGATAGGGTATGAGTCTGGAAGTCGATCAACAGAAAGGCGAATTCTTTGGCTTGAAATCACATAATAGTCAGAGTTACTAAGTACTGAGATTATGTGTTCAATTTTCTCTGGTGTTTCTTCGTCATACGTTCACAATACATTTCGTTCATAACAATCTCTGGCGGGATAGTGCTCAATTAACGATAGAGGCAATGGGTCACCCCAGTATTCTACGGCAATTGCAACATTACAGGATAAATTGTCTATTATCTAACGACTTGCATCTGTGCGCGTCAGTGGTTCCTGATATTAGCAGTGAAAGTGCAGGCCCAAAAGAACTGGCCGATCACCAAAATGACAGCAATAATTTTTTGAATTCCCCAATGGTTTTGCA
>JAAZON010000618.1 GCA_012797725.1 SAR324 cluster bacterium
CTAGTGCCATCACCTGCGCATATACCACAGACATCATATTTTGCGTTCCCATTTGGTACACCTAAGCAGTCCTTGCATGAGTTGTTGTCGCCACCACAGATGCCACAGAGATCTTTGCTCAGATTATTACCTCCACAAATTCCGCAATCGTCAAGATCCCTGTTGTTACCAAAGCAAACGCCGCATTGATCCATGTCCTTATTATCGCCGAAACACACTCCACACTGATCTTTATCTTTATTATTTCCGAAACAAACTCCACATTCATCCTTATCTTTATTATTCCCAAAACAGACTCCACAATCATCTTTAGAAGTCTTATATCCTGGCTCATCTGGACAAAGCCCACATGAATCAACAACCTTGCCTTCATTATCAGGCACATTTTTTTCGCATTTGCCATTGGTCATAATAGCATCAAATGTTAAATCTACGTCAGGATTAGCGCCATTGATTGTTAATGAGATAGCACCAACATTTCTGAAGTCGGCAAGACCAAGCGGTCCTGGTACATTAAAGTTCGCAAAGGGAAGAGTGAAATCTTTTCCGCTGAGACTCGAATCTAGTTTCAGACTATAGCTAGATGACTTTTGGCCCAGTACATCTGAGGCGTCATAAACCGTAAAAATCAGGTCAACACTTTTTTGATTTGCATAGTCGAAATAAACCCCTTTCAGAGAAATGGCATTCCCACCATCTTGAGTAAGATCCAAGACCGGAAGCCCAATAATGTTACTTGATCCAGCATTCCAAAGAACCCTTGAGCCGCCAGCAACACCTGCATCTTGTGAATGAAGTAGAAATGCATTCTTGGATTCCACACAAACACTTAGAATCCCACTTGTCTTGATGGCACTGAGTGTTCTTATTCCGCCCACAGCAGCCACAGACGCAGTATTATTGGAGACCGTGACTCCGACTTCATTCGAGCAGACTCTTCCACTATTGTCATTAAATTGATCAATAATCAGAGCTCTAGCTTGTTCAGAGAATACACTACAAAAGAGCAGCGAAACTAGGGCGATCCCAGCGATCAAGTTTTTCATATTCATCTCCAATTAAAATCAAAGCCAATGACACTTGGCACGATTTGAGGCATTAAAGTGAGGATTGGAATCTCTGGCAGGCATGGGAATAAACTGGCAGGAGTCCTTAAAAAAACCTATTACTTCAGCCTCCCTCACTTCGTTTATTGAACAAGGTTTTGAGAATTGGCACAAGATACAAAGTTGACTGTTTGTACTATCTATCCTGATTGCTTTGTTTAAGTTGCTTAAACATATAAACCGCATAATATCAATAAGATAAGCTGTATTTCAGCAATTGCTCAAACAACTCAGAAAATCAATGGAAATATCTCCCGGCAAAGCCGGGCACCCCAGGGAAACAGGAAGGCTGAGATTCCTCCTTCAATGCGGCAGGAATATTGGTGGACTGCCTACACAAAAAAAGTCCTCAGCCAATCTTTCCAGTTCCAACATTGAACTCCCTCGATATCAACCCGAATTGAAGATTGACTCAAATAGACAGCCGTTGCTGACCCTCCAAAATCCGCTGCAAAGCGACCTAAGCTTCTTACCTCTATTTCATCAATGGCATCTGTTGATTTAATTTCTATCAGATAATGTTGCTTAGATCTTGTAAGTATAAGATCTATTTCTGCGCCTTTAGGCGTCTGAAAATAGCTCAATCGATAATCATGCTCAGTATAGGAATTCAAGCGATAGATCTCTTGCACCACCCAGTGCTCAAAAAGTTCACCGTACGATGATGTCTTTGGCGTTATATTGTCGCCTAGAGTTTGATCTAAAGTGCGCTTGATGCCAATGTCAAAAAAATAAAATTTCGGCTTCTGCCTTTGACTCTTGCGAATACTCAAGTGAAATGCGGGCAAGAAGAACCCAACGTATGTTGCTTCGAGTATCTGGAAGTAGTTTAGCACTGTTTTTCCATCGCATCCGGCTTCGCTACCAATTCTATGAGCATTAATGATCTTTCCGGAATTTTGAGCTGCAATATCAAGGAAAAGTCTAAATGGATCGAGCCTCCGGACTATTTGTTCTTGCTGAATCTCTTCTCGTAGATATGTTTGCACATAGGACCGCAAAAATCTTTTCCTCTCCAGTTCAGAGGCAAAGGAGAAAATGTGCGGAAGACTTCCCCATTGCATAACTTCCTTCAGATCGAATTCATGTCCCAGTTCGTGAGTAGTTAGAGGAAATAGCTCATGCACAAAAGCTCTTCCCGCAAGAAGATTGCCGAGCCCGCGTTTTAATTTACGCGCACTTGAGCCAAGCAGAATGAATTTCTGTTTATCGCGCTCAATAAGCCGATGAGCTATATTTAACAATTTAGGAATTCTTTGAACCTCGTCGATAACGACCCATTCAGGCTTCTGAGTTTCAATTAACTGCTCGACGAGCTTAGGATTTTTTGTGTAACGATCTTCCTGCTCAGGATCCAAAAGGTCGAAGCAAAGAGCCTTCTCCGGTCTAAACTGAGCCTGGATATAGGTTGATTTCCCGGTCGCACGTGCACCGAACAAGAAAAAACTGTTTGTTCTTAAGGGGTTAATTATTCTTCGGAACATACTCCCAAAATCGTCCCATTTTTCGGAGTAAACTTCAATGCACAAAATACGAATAAGGAAGCTTTAAAAGTTGTCGCGTGCCCTTGGCCTAGGATTTTCAAAAGAAGGATTGTCACCTAACAGGACACGTATTTGTCCACAACATAATCAGCAAACGGGAAACAGCATGTGAATGCTGGAGATACCGCATTTAGAATGTGCACACTTTGGTCATCAGCTTCAACCACAAAATCCTGAACCAGAGATGAATTTTTCTTATTCAAAAGCTGCGCGCGTATTCCAGGTTTTGTAAATCTACCAAAGCCATTTGGGTCAAGTGATTTTACGAGTTGTGCTGCCAAAGAAATTAAATAACTCCGGCTGTATTTGCGCATTTCTTCAAAAGCGAGCGAGCGGAAGCCAAAAGAATTGCTAAAGAAAAGCCTGGCCTCCCAGAATAAAATCTCTGCCATCTCATCAACTCGGAAACGAGATGATCGATCATATTGCTCTCTCCAAAAGCAAGGGATCGCTGTTGGCCCAATTTTAATATGTCCATCAACTGTTATTGTAAAATGCACCCCTAAAAATGGATTTTTCAAATTTGGGACTGGATAAATATTCGTTCTTATATCAGTCGTATTCTTTTCATACTTAAGATAAAGGCCTTTAAATGGAATAATAGTATAGGCCTCTCCGAACCCTAAACCATGCGCGATACTATCAGCATATAGCCCTGCTGCATTTACTAGCTTTCCGCATCCAATCTCTCCCTGTGTTGTAGTAATCGTCTTTTCCTTGTAGCCAAGATAGCGACATGAAAAGAAGAATACCACTCCAAGCCTTTTAAGATCCTCCTTTAGTTTAATACAAATAGCCTGAGGATCTATTGTAGCAGTATCGGGTGAGTATAGTGCCTTTGAAAAAGTCGCCACATTAGGATCTATTTCTTCAGCTTCTTCTTTTGAAATCAAACGGACATTCGCGCCATTTTTTATTCCACGCCTTTCAAGCTCGCATAGTGTGGCCAACTCTGTTTCATTCATAGCTACAACAAGTTTGCCACTCTCATTGATAGGAAGTCCCTTTTCTTTGCAATAGGATTTAAGAATACGGTTGCCAGCAACTGAGAACTTAGCCTTCAAACTATCTTCTGTGTAATAAAAACCCGCATGCAATACCCCGCTATTTCGGCCAGAGGCATGCGCAGCGGGTTCTGCCTCTTTCTCAATCACAGCCACCTTCGCATCAGCGAAGCGTTTCTTCAAAGAAA
>JAAZON010000052.1 GCA_012797725.1 SAR324 cluster bacterium
CTTGATCAGCGTTTGTAAATCGCCCAAGAAAAGTAAAACCGCAATTATCGTCAACTTTTATTTCTCCTTTTTTATTTCTTGTTTTGCCAGAAGAAATTAATTTTGCCTTATCCCCATCATTTCGAATTTTAGCTGGATGCTGTTCTGCTGTAAAATCATCTTCACCAGTTACATAGCATAGTGCTTTATTTTTCTTTATATCAGAATAGTAACAAATCCATTTTTCCCAAAGTGTTCTATCTTTCCATACTTTAGTTTCTTTATTTCCTGGAATTTCCACTTCCCATCGGATAAATGCATCATTTTGAGAGGCTAAAACCCCAAATATTTCTGGGGTCTCCTCTCCTTTCTTTTTATCCCATTTCTGTACTAGTTTTCCATTCTTCTCTGTTATAAAGACGCGATAATCTATTAAATCTTGTATAAGGGTACCTCCCTTAATATATTTTAAAATCGCTATTATTTTTGGATCTGAAAATTGTGATTCACACCATCTTTCTAGTTGTGAAATATAAGATGAAGTATATTGTTCATTCTTTCCAGTTCGTTTCGAATAACCCAATGCCAAGTATTGCAGTTTATCGCATAAGGGATGTGGAGCTTCACCGCTAGTACGCCCACCCGAACTTTCGGTGCAGGGAATAATCGTTCTAGCTTCATTTTTTGGAATCACTCTTGCTCGTTGGAAATCACCTTCCGCGTTAATGACAATTTCAATCTGTGCTTTTTGCGTAGTATGACAAATAGGTAGAAGCGGGACTTCATTATCGTTTGATTCCATACCAATAATGGATTGACAATTATTGTATGTTTCATAAAGCTTCTGAATCCAACTCATTCTACAACCTCCCTTCTTCATAGCCTTCAAGCAAACCTTCTTCCATTAAGCCAATAGAATCTGGGGGATTGGCTTGCATCGACCTAACATACTTACGAATTTCACATTCTTCGGATCGAATAAAAGAAATCACTCCATTATTCATCCGAGGGCGCCAAAAACGAGAATAAAACTCACTTTTCCCAATTTCATCAGGATAATCAAAACCATGAAACATCAAATCGAAGGAAAGCTCACCATAACTATCATAAAAACCTTCACCTTCATTGAATTTACACGGTTCCACATAGCCTTGACATTCTCTTGTACCAAGGAAGATGTCTCTTCTTCCACCTCGTTCGATCATTCGTTTTGCAATGAAATAGTGTTTGTTTTCATTCCGATCTTTTGCCATATCTTCTCGATACAGATTCCATTCAAAATGTGCTTGCACCTGGTATTCCACATTGGATAAATATGTATAAATGGCAAGTGAATTCCCACCACTGTAATTAACCGGTCTGGCACTCTGTGTTTGAGTCCTGATAGCATTCATTACCCTCACTTTATCGATGATCCAGACAATGGTGGGTTTCCAATAAACCGAACCTAATATTCCTTTCAAGGCTTCATAAGTCGGTATCTGATAAGAACATTTTTCTCCACCTATCTTTGTTAGCGGATCGGTGAAAAGGGCATACTTACCTGTGACTTTGAACTCTACAATGTTATCCATAGGGACCTCCTTGATATATTAGGGGCTTCATTTTATTCACGATTTCATCACACCAACCGAACTGGTGGCTGTAGTATTGATCGTTCAAGTGAAAAATTCCAGATCCTTCTTGTACCTCTTGGATTGCATGTTTTTTCGTCATCACCTCAAATTCATTAGGGAACAGGTTAACGGAATATCTTTGTGCCATTTTTAGCAGTTGATACTGCTTTTCAATTTCGAAGGCGCCACATAACTCGTTTACAATTTCTTCCCCTCTCTGTCCATAAGGAACAACAACGCCCCGTGTAGATGAATCGATTGCATTGAAAACTTTAGATGCCGTTTGAAATGACTGCCTGAACGGAATAGCCGGTGAAACGTTCGTAATTCTCATATATTCCGCAATAGATATCGTATTCAACGAGAGAAGATTAAATAAGTCATCATCTCTGCCCACGGGTGACTGTTTACCAACCTTATATTTCATTTCTTCTTTTCGTTGGTAGAAATAATATTTATAGTACTCCTCCATTGCATTCAGCCCAAGTCTGTCATTTTCAAATCTGTCAGGGTCATTTTCAAACTCGTCCAAAACTCGCTCGGCTACCTCTATGCCAATTTTGATGTCTTTCAGTTTTTCGATATTTTCCTTGCTCGGATTGACAATCCATACATTCCCAAGCTTGCGTTCGCCGTTGCGATTACATCGTCCAGCAGCTTGCGTGATCGAGTCAAGCCCTGCCAGATAGCGAATAACTGCACCGAAATCAATGTCCACGCCAGCTTCGATGAGTTGTGTGCTGACGCAAATTACAGGTTCTTTGCTGAGTTTCTCTTTGATTTCATTCAATACA
>JAAZON010000053.1 GCA_012797725.1 SAR324 cluster bacterium
ATATTACAAAGAGAGGAACAAATATCTGAACTGTCTTGTCGACGCCTTCGATCTTAAGTTGAAGTGCTGCATAAACAAAGGCAATGGCACCGATTATTCCCATTTCAGCAAGAATTTGAAGGTACCAGTTGTTGGCATTATCAATCCACATCCCAATGTCAGAACCACTCATGAGAGTGAATATAGGCACATAGTCCCTAAAAGCATTAAAACCAACTCCCAAAACGGGGCTACTGTTCCACATGCGAAGCGCTGTCTCATAAAAAAGAGCTCGACTGAAGAGGGCCTGCTCAATTTGATCAACACTAATTGTCTCGAAAAGCCTTCTAAGAGCCACGGGAAGACTTGTCTCAAAAACTGTACTGCTTCCTGGCGCGAGCCAAAGCCACATATTCCAAACAAAAATCAACACCAAGCCAAAGAAAAGAGATACGACCGTTGCCCTTTTGTTCTTTAGCAACATCATAAAGAACACAAAGATTAGAATGCCCAAAATAAAGCTTCTAGACCCCGACAACATGGCCATGCTAAGACTGACAATATAGAGCAAACCAAGCGAAATTCTCTTCCAACCTTTATGGCTTTGGATAACTGAAACGACCAAGGGAAGGATAAAGGCGGAGAAGACTCCAAATGCATTTGGATCGCTAAAGGTTCCACTAAAACGATTTTGTGCGTTCCAATAATCGCTCTGAGAAAGAAAGTTAGTAGATAAATAGCCTAAATAAGATAAAAGCGCAGCAGTTGCAGCAAAAGGAAAACACAGCAAAATACCCTTAAGAAAGGCTCCACGCTCTGAGACTTGATAGGAAAACCAGGAAAAAATCAAGAAAAAAACATAATAACGAGAGACTGCTTCTATTAGAGTTAGGTAGCTTGGGGGTGACACGGTCAAGAATTGGACTATGTTACGGAACCCTTTGTCACCTGGGCCATCGATACCGAGATACAAAATTTTTATAATTTCTGGATCAAAGCCTTGAATTATCGCCACCATCACATAGATAAAAAGAAGGGCGATTGGCCAAGAAGCCCATGAGATAATCTCTCTTGGGAGTTTGGGAATAAGAAAGATGCAATAACAAATAGCTAACAGCAATAAGGCCCCCGGGGCAAAACCTGGAAGCAAAGGACTCGCAATACCTAGTAGTAAGGCCGGCAATATAACACTAAATTTTTCCAGATACTGACTGGAATAAAAATGCCTCCAAACCAGAAGAAGCAAGAATGCAATAGTGATAGCCTTAACAAGATGCCCTTGTACGACAAATAAGCGAAAGGCTGCTATCGACAAAACCAACATGCAGCAGAGTAAGTGAATGTTATGGATGGGACTCGAACAAACCCTGCCCGTAACTACAGACGAATCTGCATCTGCTGATGCACTATTCATTTTTCTTCTTCCCCTTAATGTTTTTCTTAGGGCTCTGTTTTTTAGGAGTAGAGCTTTTGACAGGAATTTTCTTCAGACCTTTTGATACTTTTGACTTGCTTTGAAAAGTCTTCGCTTTTACTTCCACGTCTGTTTTCACAGCATTGTTAGGACTTGCAGTAACGGTTGCTGTTACAGTAGGAGTTGCCTGTACTCTGCTCTCTTTTTTCTTATGCTTGGTTTTCTTTTCAACTCCTTCAACCTCACTAAGAATTCCACTACCCTCCTGACCCTTTTCGATATCAGAAGAAATCGTGATTAAATGCCCGAATTTGCTGCTATCTGAACGAGCATCCTCTATTAAAAGCTTAATCTGCTCATCACCAAATATTGATTTAATGCTTTCACCTTCCTGAGCCGCCGTTTTAAAGATTCTATACAAGGACTCCTTTCGTTCCTTAAATGAGACTATTGAAAGTGGCCCCAATAGTCCCCTATAGGGTGTGCCTCCAAAAGAGCCAACAAAAACATCAGCGCTAGAATCCGGAAAGACGGGGACTGACAATTCATAGCCCCCAAGTTTCATAACTTCGGGCTTCTTGCCTGCGGCTTTGATCACCGCATGAAGACCGAGATATCTCTGATTTGAAAAACTTATTCCAAACATAACCCAAACTCTGGGCGTTAGGTTCAAATCACTAAACTTATAGGCACCACCCTGCGACTCACTGTTTCTCCAGTAAATAAATGGCCGTAGTCTTCCATGCTCACGGGTAATTCCCAGACGATACCCACGTTGAGATCTTAATTGGGAGTCCACTTTAGATAACAAGAGAAATGTTTCTTTTTCCTTTGGAAGCCGAAAAAATTTAAACCAAGACATTAAGATGAAGTCCTCACCTACTATTGGGTTGAGGTTGCTATCATGGGCAATCCTGATATGAGCTCCATTCTTATTAATTCCATATGACGCAAAGGATGGGCCTTTTTTTGAATACGCTATCTCCGACGACGTCATCCCTAATATTAAGAGAACCACAAGCACGATGAATGCAAACAAACACAACCCACCGAGCAAGAATCTCCTTCGTTCAGCCGCTTCTTTGGGAATAGATAAGAAATATTTCACTTAAAAGAATCAAGGAATTATTAATTCGTCTAGGCAGAGAGATCTGTCTCTTCCTTAGACCTCTCAGATCTTCTTTTCCCTTTTGCTACCCTTGGCTCTCCGTCAGTCTCTGCTTTCGCACTACTCTCGCTCCGTCCTTTCCTAGCTCCCTTTTCTCTCTTTCCTCTGGACTCTTCACCTTCTTTTTTCGGC
>JAAZON010000619.1 GCA_012797725.1 SAR324 cluster bacterium
AAGGAAGCCAAAGACCTGTCGTGTACCCAAAAGCGTGAAAGAAAGGAAGAACGCTTACCAAAACATCCGAGCGTTTCATATGAACGGCATTGAACATTGATTCCACATTTGAACTTATATTGGCATGCGAAAGCATAACTCCTTTGGGGATCCCAGTGCTGCCGCTGGAGAAAATGATTGTGGCCAAACTGTCGTATGAAGATGTACCGGTCTTATAGAGAATCTTCAACAAGAAGAATGGGGTTAAGATTATAAAAACAAGGCTTAGCAGCTTGTCTTTCTTCTTTATCTGGTTGATTAGTTCGTCCAGATAAATAAACTCAACGCCTTCAGGGCCTTCGATTTTTGAGAGAAAGAGCCTACTGGTCAAGACTTGTTTTATCTCTGCTTGCTCAATCGAAGATCTGCTGGCTTCTTTGCTTGCTGTATAATTCAAGTTCACCGGCACAAGATTGCAAAGTAGAAGGGCAATGTTACTAAGTGCGGATCCGATAGACGGAGGAAGAAAAATTCCCACATTTTTGTTGTCAGGCAGTAAACGCTTCTTTAATTCTCTCGATAGTACGACCGCGCCGACGAGAGCTCTGAAATTAGTCAGTCGTTTCCCGGTTGATTCTACCATGCATGTGCGAAAAGGTTTGCGCTTTGCTTCTTTCATAAAACCAAGGTGCAGGAATTGCTGCTCTTTACGTCTGTTCTTGAAAGCTTCACTCCCAAGCTCTGATATGGTTTGACGTATTTCGAAGGTATTTGCATCTGGTTTTAAGGCTTTGCCATATGTGAGAGTGGCGGGGTAAGGGATCTCCTGTGGAACTCTTAATTTGTATTTACCATCTACATAATCAAATAAGCTTCCCCAAGTTTGATCCAGATAGGCTGGAATTATGGGAGCGTCGAGACCCTTCATGATTATCTCTAAGCCTCGACTGAACCTAATCATGTGACCTACGCGAGCAGGCTCTCCTTCCGCAAAAACACAGACGAGTTCCCCTCGCTTTATTGCTTCACGGGCATCGTGAAGAGAAGCTAACATCATCTTTGGGGCATCCTTGGAGGAGATGGGGATTGCCTTCATAGTCCTAAGAATTGGTCCCAATAGTTTATGATGAAAAAGAGATCTTAATATCAAGAAGCGTACCGTTCTTTGCACTGATGCAGATACAAGAAGCGGATCAAAGTAGGAAATATGATTGCATACGAGAAGCGCACCGCCATTTTCGGGAACATTTTCTATGCCAAATGCTCTTATTCGATAAACAAAGTTGGTGAAGATCCAGTTTAAACAACGGATCAGTGCAATGGGTGTGTGACTAAGGGCAAACGCAGAAATACCAATGGTTATTATCCCCATCACCATAAAGATTATAGCGGGATAACTTGCCGCAAAAACCTGCAAAACCAAGACTATCAGAAGTACGATAAATAGGCCCGAATTCGAAACAGCTTGACTAATTCCCATGTAAATTCCGCGTTTTTCAGCAGGCGTATTTTGCTGAAAAAGAGAATATAGGGGAACGACGCAGAACCCTCCGCACATACCTGCGATGAGGTAAACGACAGCTAGTAAATAAAAATGATCAATTAAGAGAGCACTGAGACATAAGGATAACCCGACTCCAAATGCTCCAATCGGAACTAGCCCTATCTCGACTTTACTTCTTGATACTATTCCAGCTCCCAATCCACCAAGGCCTATGCCAAGGGCCAGAATTGCAAAAAGCAGACTCATCCTGTTCTCTGTAAAGCCTGTCCCCTGCGCGAGAAATATACTTGTATTAAATTGAAATACTGCTCCTACGATGAGAAAATATGCGAAGGAGAGCATGCTTAAGAATAGATGTTTCGAAGTTCTTATTTCCTGAAAATATTCATATAGCCTGTCGAAAGAGATGTCGGACTCACGGCGCTTGGCAGACAGAGCTGGATCTTCATGAATCAATAAACTTACCAGCAGGCCTGTGCATGCAACTGCTACGTATATCCCCGATAAATAGACCATCAAGTCCACTTTCAGAAATATCAATGCACCAGTCACAACGATTCCAAGTACAAATGCAGAATACTTGGCCAACATTATAAGTCCGTTACCCCAAGAGAGAATCGGTTGAGGTATCATCGCAGGCAATATTGCAAATTTTGCAGTTGTGAATGCAGCGTCTGTGCTCCCAAAAAGAAACAGCATAATGTAGGCAGCAAGAAAATTATCAGAAAGCAGAGAAAGCGCCGCTCCAATTGCAAGGAGAACTTCGAGAAACTTGACCAGAATAATGATTTTACTCTTCCCAAATCTATCGCATGCTAATCCAGCCCATGCTGCAACAAATGGAGCGGGGACACTTGGAAACAAGGCCAGCAATACAAATAAGGAAACCTGTCCAATTGGGACCCCTGAAAATGCTGCAGGAAGAAAAAGTATCCCTGTTTTCAGTACTAAGTCTAGAAAGGCTCCCGCGAAAGTGGCGAACATCAAGGCTTTAAAGGACTTTGAAGAGCATTCCATACCGTTCAACAATGATAGAGCATTAATATTAATCTCAGGTTAAGAGGAAAATATCCAAAAAAGCCTAAGAAGCTGTTGACATGAACTCAACTTTGGAATAACCAAAGTTTTTGCTTTAGCCCTTTATACTCAAGTTTCAGTAAAGGAAGCAA
>JAAZON010000620.1 GCA_012797725.1 SAR324 cluster bacterium
AAGGATCCCTCAAAATCAGAAGTTTATATTGTTGAGGGCGATTCTGCTGGAGGGTCTGCTAAACAAGGACGCGATCGTTATTTTCAAGCAATATTACCTCTTCGTGGCAAAATCTTAAATGTTGAAAGAACCAGACTTGATAAAATGTTAACCAATGAAGAAATTAAAACAATGATAGTGGCTCTAGGGGTTGGCATTGGCGAAGAAGTTAATTATTCTAAATTAAGATACAATCGTGTCATAATTATGACTGATGCAGATGTTGACGGTGCGCATATTCGTACGCTTTTATTAACATTCTTTTTTAGAAATTTTCCCGATCTGATTAATAAAGGACATGTTTATATCGCCCAACCACCACTTTTCTCTGTTCAAAAAGGTAAAGAAAAGCATTGGGTTTATAGTGATGAAGAAAGAGATACAGTCGTAAATAAATTTCGTGCTGGCAAAGAAGGAAACACCGGAATCACGATTCAACGATTTAAGGGTTTAGGCGAAATGAATCCAAACCAGCTTTGGGAAACTACAATGAATCCAGAAAATCGCATATTACTACAAGTTACTCCAAGTGATGCCGAGAAATCTGACGAAGTTTTCACCATGCTCATGGGTGATCAAGTTGCCCCGCGAAAGAAATTTATTACAACTCGTGCAAAAAGTGTTAAGAATCTTGACACCTAATTAGATTCGAAATTAAGAAGGAAAACGATGGAAAAAGAAGAAAAAAACGATATAAGCGAAAACGAAATATTAAATGAAGAAAATTCATCTGAGAATGAGACGGATTTGAATAAAACAGATATTTTTGACGACAATTCACTTTCTTCCAGCGATGACATTGCGACCGATAGTGACGAAAGCATGTTTCAGACGCGATATGTCGAAGGAGTTGGTAATTTGCATCCACGCGACCTTAATCTCGAGATGGAAACTTCCTATCTAGATTACGCCATGAGCGTTATTGTTTCCCGCGCTCTACCGGATGTTCGTGATGGTATGAAACCGGTTCACAGGCGTGTTCTATATGCGATGCACGCTTCAGGGCTCACCCACAGTGTAAAATATCGAAAATCAGCAAAGGTTGTTGGTGAGGTAATTGGTAATTATCATCCACATGGCGACGTGGCTGCTTATGATACGCTTGTCCGAATGGCACAGGATTTTTCGATGCGTTATCCACTTGTAGATGGTCAAGGCAACTTTGGTTCAGTTGATGGTGATTCTGCAGCAGCGATGAGATACACAGAGTGTCGCATGTCAACAATCGCGAGTGAAATGCTCATGGATATTGATAAAGATACTGTCAATTGGCAGGACAATTATGATGGAACTACTCAAGAACCGATTGTTTTGCCTTCTCGAGTTCCACAATTGTTAATGAACGGCACCATGGGTATTGCAGTTGGGATGGCGACGAATATTCCACCCCATAATTTAAATGAACTTTGTAATGGGATAAAGTCGATTCATCAATGTCCTGTACCAGTCCTTTCTCAGCCAGATCAGCCAGCATTATGGTTATTTGGGTTTCATAAATCTCTTTGTTTTTTGCTTCTAT
>JAAZON010000621.1 GCA_012797725.1 SAR324 cluster bacterium
AGAGGGTAGTAACTCTTATAACCTGAGTAGTTATGGGTAGATAGGCGGTGTGAGTGTATTTTTGGTTCAAGTGCGTTGAAGTGATGAAGGTTTTCTTGTTCTGGTTTGTTTGGTAGCGAGTGGTTAAGGGGGCATTTTGACATTAGCGGTTGCCCTTGTCCCATTTTAATACCGCCGAAGGCGCTTTTGCGGTGCCTGATTTTGGTATGTTGAGTAGAGAAGTCCTGAGGCGTTCGTTTTTGGGCGCCGGGTTTTAATGGGAAGTCATGCGGCAAGGGAGATTATTGCCATGGCAGGGGGAGCTCTCCAAGGAACGATTCCCAAATTTTGGCAGATTCGCTTGATTTCTTTTGAGTCGTGGATGAATGATTTAATTTTCATTATCTCACCGCACCTGGGGCAAGTTAAAGGATCCACATTGAAAACCTGCTTCATGGCTTTGGCCCAGGAGATCGATGGCTTTCGAGCAGGCTCGTTTTCTATAGGAGAGAACTCATTGTTCGAAGCAGAAAGTTTTGTTTTAGCAGCTGCTCCCCTTGTGCGGGCAGAATACAAACCGAAGAATCTCGTCGTCTGCTCCCAAATAAGTGGCAAATGCTGTGAAATCTCTGCCAGGAACTTCAACGGTGTGAAAGTTCTCGTAGATACTTTATTGTCGCGATAGCTTGAGTATTTAACTATAGGATTGCATTCGTCTGACTCATCAATCTCCATTCTCTCGTTTGATACTGGGCAGCGCTTAAGATAACGAGCGAGGAATAAGAGACGGTCCTTATCGTTGAAAGCAATAGGCTCTGATGCAAAGACGCTGAAACCAGAGTGAACCCAAGTCTTCATTGAATCTACAGTTTCTTCATCAAGTAGGTTTTCTTTGACGAGAGCTGAAAAGACATTATTTCGAAACAGCTCGCAGACTCTGTCGGTGTTGAGAGTAAGGGGAAGCTCATGGAAGTTGCCGCAGGCATCAACTGCACCAGACAGGGCGATATTATGGGAGTGCGGGTGCCATGCGAGTAAATCACCAGCCGTATGAAGGGCTGAAACCATGCCGGTGTGAGCATCATCACTGGCGGAAGTTTCTTCTTGCACATAATCATCCCACGCATTCCAAGCTGCTGCGTAAAGATGGCTCATGAGCTTGCGATTAAACCGAAAATAGCACCGAAGTCTCTTCGGAATGCTGAAAACCAAGTGCCGCTGCGGGTACGGTAATAGAATATTGCTTACAAGATTTTCGGTAAAAACCAGAGATCTCTTTGCGTCACAGGATGGACATAAGCACCGACGTTTGCAGGAGAAAGCGACCAAAATTGAATTATTGCACTTTGGGCACACCGCTCTAGCTACTCCATGAGCGAGGATGCCGCAATTTAAGTATTTATCGAGGGCATCAAGCACTTCATGCCGGAGAGCACCGTAATCATGTTGAAAGAAAGTTTCCCAGGAGCGCTCAAAGGTGTCACGGTAGTTAAAGACCAGTCGGTAGAGGTCTGTCTTCGTCGGGCGTCTTGCCGAATACTCAATTTGTCTTTTACGAGAGAGTGAATATGTAGCCACTCTCGGTAATCGAAAAGATTTGAGAGAAGTTTCCTCCCATGAGAGAAATCAAGGGTAAAAAGTAAAAAAATCTGCTCAGGAATTTACCGTCGGCAACGTTATCGTCGGTCTTTTTGGTCTATTATTCTCAATCCAGAAAGGATGCGAGTATGATCGATCCAAGCAAATGAAAAAGATCAAGTGAGGAACTATAATAAATCGGCATTGAGGCTTTATAAGATATCATCCCAGATTAAAAGTGAAATATCGAAGTACTTAAGGCCAGGCGGCATTTGCAGAGGAAGCGTTATCGAATGCAAGAAGCGCAGACGTCAAGCTATTGGACTGGTAAAGTGGCTTGATATTCAATCAAAGAAACTACTTAATACTCAGATTAAACTATTAGGTGAAGTTCCCTTGACCACAACACAATGTACTTTGTAGATAGATTTAACGGTTAGTAAACTTCAAGTCAGGCAAGTTGTTTGGTAGCGAATATAACAGTCTATGCAGCTTTCTTGGTTGGTGTTTTTCTAGAAATATCTTGATCTACAGGAAGTGGTTTATCAGAATTTTCGGGTTCTGCTCGTTCTCCATTCTCAGAAGCTGGCTTTTGCTGTCCTTCTTTTTTTTCAAAATCCACAAGTATTACAAGTGACCCATCATACTTTCTTAAATCTATTAACATATACTTAAAACGACATTCTGTACTCCTTGCTAGTAAGAATTGTTTCATTAAAAATATCAATGTAGAACCATAAAGGGAATTTCCAACACAATTCTCCTCAGTAATTAGTATTTCCGCAATTAGCTGCAAGGCAAAGAATTCATAGGTAAAAACAAGGCTTGTATGAGTTATTAGCATATGTTAATAATACTAGATGACCAGACCTCACAAATGCCGGCTAATCCACGGAACCCCATCAGTCTTATATTTTAAGCCAAGGGCAATATCTCTGTGTGAATTAGAAGAGGTC
>JAAZON010000622.1 GCA_012797725.1 SAR324 cluster bacterium
ACATTAGGATCTCGAAAAAAAGATGTTTTCTGCAGATTTTCTAAGTTTTATTCGTGCTAGTTCCATCCCAGATAAAAGTAGTCCTAAATCTATTCCTGAAATTATTTCATGACCATCTTGAAAAATGACTTTGAAAGTGCCAGCTTCTAGCCTCTTGTAGTGAAGCCAGTATCCGTCTTTCTCCCAATGCAATATCTTTACCCGGTCTTTGCTTCTGCTTGATGCTACTGAGTCGAAGGGTTATTTTTGGATCTCTCCGTTGGTATGGAATTTGGTACCAAAAACCATCATGAGGTCGTGCTCACTTTTCTTTCTCTGCGATAAAGACCATCTCCTTACAAACAGAAATCGGTTCTTTATTAAATGACCCGTATTCTTCCAGTACTCGGAAGCCAGACGCCCTTAGAAGAAGCAAGACCTGCGGGTAAGTGTAATAACTCATGCTCAGGTGAGATCTATCTTCCCTAACAAAACTATCACCACGAAATGAGCGAAAAATAAACTCGCCTTGAAAAACCTGATTCAATTTATCAACTGAAGTTCTTACAAAAGAACGACGAACAGTCAAAGTGCTATCGTTTTTATCCTTCCATTCTAACTCTTGGTGTTCTACTCCGGTTTCTTCCAACAGCTTATAATCAGGGTAGAAAAGATTGAATGCGAGCCTACCACCACGATTGAGATGCTCGCTAAAATTGTTAAAAGCAGCCAGTTGATCGTCAACTGTAAAAATGTGTTGAAGAGGTCTAAAGGGAACAGTAATGAGAGAGTATTTTTTCCCCAGAGAAAAATCTCGCATATCGCCTTGATGGAGCGATACCCGATCTCTTACTTCAGGTGCTTCCCCATTTAATTTATCACGAAGAATTGAAAGCATATCAGGTGAAAAGTCAAAGCCATCTATTTGAACGCCTGCCCTCGCAGTTGGTATCAGTAGACGCCCAGATCCACAGCCGACTTCTAATACAGCTCCGTTAGCCGACTTAGCCACATCAAGATAAAAGGGCATGTCATTTAGCTTAGTATCAGCCTCGTATGCCTGATCGTAGTACTTCGCACTTGAACCCCAGTATTCATGTTCTGCCTTATCCGTCGGAGCAACTGTTTTTATTTGTTCTTGTTTTATCATGTGGTTAATTCTACTAAAAACTGAAATTATTGCCACCCCTCCTCTAAAGGCTCATCCTCTGCGTTGGTAAGGGTGTTAGCACTAAAAAGCGACACAAAATCCAGCTTGTTTCCTCGCTGTCTGCTTTAGAAACTGTAAATCACGCCGATTAACTTCTGCTGCGCCAGCTCATCACACTCCACGTACCGCTGGGTGGTCGCAAGATTACTATGCCCCGCCAGCATCATTACGTCCCGCAGCGATCCGCCAACCTGTGATACTTTACGAGCACAGTTGGTGATAAAAGTTCTGCTCCCTGAATGTGACGAGCAGCCTTCATAACCAAGAGCTTTGTAAAAGACTGCTATTGCGTTTCACTGAACCCCAGGTGCTTTCTTAGGTCAATTTATACGAAAATGTCATATGATCGTTTACCCACTGGAAGATCTTGGCAAAACCACCAAGTGTTGATCTTCTTCTTGGCTACGGCAACGCTGTATGTTGCGCAAAGCCATTCAGTGAAATTAAAAACTTTGGCAATCTCTCCAATAAGTCCTTACTAGACTGTCTAAATCATCCCGACTTTTTGAGATACGAAGATTATTTCTTGCTAACGATGTTCCTTCATTCTGCTATGGCCGCCACTCGCGTTATACTAAATGTGAAAATTGATGATAAATTTCACATTATGCCTGATGCCTTTGCCGGCTTATCTCATAGAGAGCTATTGAGGCAGCGCAACTTAGGTTAATAGAGCTCGCAGTACCACTAATGGGGATTCGAATTATGGTATCGCAGATTGACTTATAGCTCTGAGACATTCCAAAAGTCTCATTCCCAAAAATCATCACCAGCGGACCTCTAAATTTGTGCTCCACGAGTGTGTTAGTCCCTTTCGCACTTGTTCCCACAATTGTGTACTTCACGCCCTCGTCGGCGGCCTGACTAATCCATTCCATAATATTCTTATGGGACTCCAGTTTCACTATAGGAATAGAGAAAAGAGTTCCAACTGAACTCCGAAGTGTCTGAGGATCGTAAATGTCCGTTGCGTGGCCTGTGACAAATATACCATGCACGCCAAAAGCATCGCAGGACCGGATTGTTGAACCCAAATTCCCAGGGTTCATTGGGCGATCGAGCACCACTACTAGCCCATCCTTTCTTATCGGAATTGCAGAAGCGTCTCTTTCGGGCATCTTGACTATTGCCATGAGCTCTGACGTATCTTCCTTGTCGCTCAATTTCGCCATCAGATCCTGGGAAAGATCCCATCTCTCATTTGCTCTCGACTGCTGAATCGCATGTTCCGCCCAATCGGAAAGGCCCGCACTTGAGGAAAAGAGCATGACTCGCATTTTCCACCCATTTTTCAATGCCTGCTTAAGCGAAGAAATGCCTTCAACAAGAAACTCTCCATAGCGCTTTCGCTTCTCGTGATTTTGTTTGAGTGTCAACACGCGCTGGAATCTATTGTCTTCAGTATTGATATGTATGCAGTCTGACAAAAAGTTTTTGTTCTTCATGTGCTCACCAATTCTCCGCTTTAGTTCTGATAGATGTGTTCGTGGTATAGCCGGCAATGGCCCATCAGATAAACGGAGCTTGCGTACACGGTAGCACAAAATCTTCTATGCTGTAACAACGATGCAGAAACAGAGCGATTAATACTTTGAGCTGTTAAAGCAAGGCAGAGCTACGGTGTACCAAGGGGTTTTCTTTCTTCTGCAATCGAATATTTAACATCTCCACAAAAAGGGAAAATGCCATTGCGAAATAGATGTAACCTTTATCAACATGCTTACCTGTACCTTCTACTACCAGCATTACGCCAATAAGAAGGAGAAACGAGAGAGCGAGCATCTTAATAGTCGGGTGCTGATCTATAAACTCAACTACATACTTCGAATATGCAAGCATGATTCCAATCGCAATGATAAT
>JAAZON010000623.1 GCA_012797725.1 SAR324 cluster bacterium
TAAAGGAGGTATAGAAGAGCTTCGATTTCCCTTGGTCTTTACTGGTATTCTGCTTTCTTTCTTGCTTTTTTTCATTTATTTAAGGTGACTCGTTAATTGTTCTTTTCACATTATATTAAGATCTCACTTCCTTGCCGCCCACTCTCTTAAGGCTAGATGGATTCAAGACAAAGCGCGAGCTATTATGAAATATTCATGGCCCTTGCCAACAATTTAAATTACACAAGTCTCAGTCTCCAATCAAAACTCTTTAACTTTCTATCGAATAAAGACTCTCAAAACTGAAATGTCTTACTTCATATCTGTCATACTTATTCCTATGGTACTTCCGAGGGAAAGATAATTTAAGTTAGTTAAACTAATGTTTTCACGCAACTTTTTGCCTTTTTTCACGACAACAAATTGTGGGGAATTTGGGTGATGAAACCAGGAAAATTATAATTTTCAAAACATTGTTTCGAAAAAAGCGTTTAGTAGCTAAGCTATTAAGATAGCCCAAGGTCCGGCGGATCTGTCTTTTTTTTGTACACCACTTCAGACCGCATCGGGGGGCAAAAACTATACTTTCACCCCATCGATGGAGAAAATTGCATCTGAATGATGGCTATTATGAAAAGGCTAGAGCAAGGATTTGGAATCTGCTCTTGAGCATTGGAAGGCTGTAATGCTCCAAAGCTAAGGAGACTATTTGGAATAATGGAAGAATCTCGTTTTAAGATACTTTGTCGTTTTTATGTGAGCAGCTTGTTTGCTTTAACTGTGGCGTTGCCTCTGGCTTCAGATCCTTTCTTTAAGCAGCAGCTAGGTGATACGCTTTCAGGATTGTTTGCTAGCTCCGCTCATGAATCAAATGCCATTCAAGAGGATTGGGATAAGAACCGTGTTCATTTGAGCTTTGAGGATAGTACTGCTGCTCGCCTAATGGGCAGCATGAGTACCATAGTCGTGAAGGCAGCCAATAAGCATAAATTAGATCCTGCCTTGGTAAAGGCTGTTATTCATGTGGAATCAAAGTTTGACTCATCGGGCGTTTCACCCAAAGGGGCGCTAGGCGTCATGCAACTTATGCCAGCTACGGCCAGGCGTCTAGGGGTTAAAAACGTACGTGACCCAATTCAGAATATATATTGTGGATCCAAATACTTACGTCATTTACTTGACATGTTTGATAACGATCTACGTTTAGCGCTAGCTGCCTATAATGCTGGCCCCGCTAAAGTTCGCTATTATAAAGGAGTCCCCCCCTACCCTGAGACACAAAATTATGTCAAGAAGGTTATGAGCGCATATAGGGGCTATAGAGAGATGTATTCTTAAATAGGAGTACCCCTGGAAGCACTTGAGGACCCGAGGGTCTTTGGAACAGCTACCTATGTTTGCTTCTTCTCTTGTGGAGTGAGGGCTAAACTGACTCTTAAGATTTAAACTCAATGCAATTGTTTCTTTATATTATCTGGTTTGGGATAGCGGCTCTTTTCTTCATACTTTGGCTTTGGTCGAGGCTTGAAGAGTGGA
>JAAZON010000624.1 GCA_012797725.1 SAR324 cluster bacterium
CACCATAGTAGGGTTGATAGGTTGAACCGTAAGGATCATATGTTCCGGTAGCACAAGAACAAAGAATAAAGATGGAAAGGCTTAGGAAGACGTAAATTAAGTGCATAAATCCTCCTCAAAAAGGTCTTATTAACATATTAGATACAGGTCGAATTTCCGACAATATCAGATTACAAAGATTCATTACTTAACGAAAAGCTGGATTTTTTACATGATTTTAATCGGAAACAATCAGGATAGACTTTAGTCCTTTAAAAAGCCTTATTGTTTGTGTGCATTAAGGCAACGATTCACGAAAAGGAGTTGCTCCGACTTTTTGAGTAATTAGTTATTAAGCATGGGACATAAGGGAACAACTACAATATCTCTTTCTCGGACTTTCTCCAGTATGTTTTGGTGACTTCAATAATTGCAGGAAGAACAGAAATGAAAACGATTCCTATGATTATAAGTGAAAAGTTGTTCTTTACTATTTCCATTTCACCGAAGAAAAATCCGGCATAGAGGACAATAGCTACCCAAAGGGCTGCTCCTATAATATTATAAAAGGCAAAACTTGCATAAGTCATGGTTCCAACTCCTGCCAGAAAGGGTGCAAAAGTTCGTACAATGGGAACAAAGCGTGCAATGATTATAGTTTTTCCACCATAACGGTCATAAAAACGCTGGGTTTTATCTAAGTATTCCTTTTTGAATATTCTGGAATTCGGATTGTCAAAAACTTTAAGACCAAGTCGACTGCCAATGAAATAATTAGTTGCATCACCAAGGACAGCTGCCACGAATATGACAAAAGCCAAAAAGTGAACATTGATTGAACCCCGTGTGGCAATGGCACCTGCTGCAAAAAGGAGAGAATCACCTGGCAAAATAGGCGTTACTACAAGACCTGTCTCGCAGAATATCACAATAAAAAGAACCACGTAAGACCAATGACCATAATCCAAAACCAGCTGATCAAGATGTTGGTCAATATTTAGGAAGAAGTCAAAAAACTGAAGCAGGTATTCCATTCTGTGCCTCAAAAATAAAAATCTCGCGAATCATATACTAAAATCTTTTAATGGGCAAAATTTGTTATTTAAGAGCGCAGTATTGATTGGAAATATAAGAAATTTCGCTGGGGCAATAAAAGTCCATAGGATCTCACTCTGGATTTTTGAAGGAATTTTTGTAAAGCCATTCTTCTGCGTTCCAACAATTGAAGCACTTGAGGGTTTCTTTGAAGGTCTTGCCTCTTGCGTGCCGCATTGAAAATGGCCTGTGTTGCCAAAACGGGATCGTATCCTGCCTGAGCAAGCGTCGCTGCCGCAAATTTATCAGCTTCTAATTCAAGAGTCTCGTTTTGTTCAGACATGTAGGCGTCAATTTGCTTGTATTCAGTGTATTTTTTCTCTTTGAGTTCAGCCAGAGCTGTATGCTTAAGCTCTTGATGAGCCATTTCGTGAGCTATAACAAAAGCAAGCTCTTCTTCGGAGGTCAGTGATAATATTAAGCCCTTACTCAGAAAGATAAAACTACCGCCGGGAGAAAAGGCCGCAGGAGTTGTTGAATTTAGTATGATGATTTCATAAGAAGAGAAACGATGCTTGGCATAGGGGAATGCGTTTTGCAGTCTTTGGCCCAGAATTCTAATATACGATTTTGCATTTTGGTTTGTAATGGCACCATAATCTTTCACTAGTTTTTGGCTGTTTTGAAAAGCAATGGAATATTCAGCTGTATCGGAAACATGCTGAGTTGAACAGCCAAAAAACATCAGTAATAAGCAACAATTTAGAAAAATCCTCGAAGACATGAATGAGAGTGTAATTTGAACATGCATCGATGTAAATGTAGTGAATTCTTGCGAGGATCTTGCCTGGGTGAATGTTTATTCGAAAGAAAGTGTTAACTTCAAGATCCTTAGTAATTTTAGGATTATTCTGAGTTTATTGCCATTAATCGTGGGACAAACCCTGGCTTTTATTCTTTCCCCAGGGGCTTTTTTCAGTATCTTCATTCTTTTTCTTTTCCTAATATTAGCGAGCAAAAGACTCAAGGGAGCAGTCCAATTACTTGTGCATTTTTTGATTGGCGGTCTGTCGATTTGTATTGTAATGCCTGTTGAAGAAAATGTTTCGTTAAATAGGGTTTCTTTGTATGTTCAAGTTCTTAATGAGCCTAGGAGGCGAGGGGCAGGAGAAATAGAATTTGTTGGGGATATTTATGACGGCAAAGGAGTCCAATTTACACGTAAACTTAGGGCATATTTTCACGGCAGAGAAATGCCTTCAAGTAATATTACCATTGTCAAGAAAGCCTCAGCCCTAAAGTTGCTGACAACTTGTGTCCCATTGAAAAAGAGCCTTAACCCTTTTTTATATGAGAATTCTTTGCTTCGACAAGGGGTTTCATACAAATGCAAAATTCATTATGCAGGCAGGGCTGAGAATCGAAAACGCCATATTTCTTCTACGACCACAGATTACATTAGTAATATTCTTACTCGTCTTGGACAAAACAACGAAGATACAGGTCTTTTTCTGTCTATGTTTCTGGGTAGAAAAGATAATCTAAGTGAAAAAACGGAAGCAGCCTTCAAACGAGTCGGACTAACCCATATCCTGGTAGTCTCAGGTTATCAGGTCACTTTGCTCTATTATTTCCTATCAGGTTTTGTTTATTGGATTTTGAGCAGGGATCCAAGAATGTTTTTATTTATTCAACCCAGACGAATTGCAGAGCTAAGTGGTTTGCTGTTGTCTGTATTCTACGTTTTCATGTGCAACTTGGAAGCGTCTGTACTGAGAACTGGGATAGCAGTTTCTATTTTAGTAGTGGGAAAAATTTCAGAACGAGGTTCAGGCATGCTCCAAGCCGTGCTTCTAACATTATGGATCGTTTGCTTGATGCATCCGGGAGCTTTTTTTGAACCAGGGACGCAGATGACTTTCGCAGCACTTTTTGGAATTTGCCTTGGGTTAAAGCGCGGGCAGAGTGCTTTTAAGCAATACCTAAATAGCTGCCTTTATGCATCTATTTTTACCTCAGTGCTCTCTCTTTTTTGGTTTGGGAATTTATCCTTAGTATCGCTAATCCTGAACCCCATTTTTGCTGCACCTATCTCTGCTATTGTGTGTAAAGGTGGTATACTTGGAGTAATGTTGTATATTTGTGGACTTGATAGTAATGGATATCTTTTGCAAGTTCTGCTCTTGTTGCTCCATTATTTCAAGGAATTTGTTATTTACTGTGCATCTGCTCCCCTAGCAGCATTTTCATTAGGCTTGTGGGGAAAGACATTCATTATCATTACGGTTCTTCTGTTAATTTTGTCGAAGCTTCGATACAGAATTCATCAAGACTTATCGAATTAAAAGCAGAACAAC
>JAAZON010000625.1 GCA_012797725.1 SAR324 cluster bacterium
ATGGATGCAACAGACTTTCCAGGACCTGTAAATCTAGGAAATCCGGAGGAGCTTACAGTCATCGGATTAGCCAAGTTAATCAAGGAGCTCACAGCTTCGTCATCGAAGATTGTTCATAAGAGTCTGCCTGAGGATGACCCATCGAGAAGACGCCCAGATATTTCACTTGCCATGGATAAATTAGGATGGACACCTTCATGGAATACTAAAGATGCCTTAGTTAACACCATCAAAAACTTCGAAGATCGGCTAAGAAAAGGAGAGAGGGTTTAATATGGCAACAGCACTTGTGACCGGAGGAGCTGGATTTATTGGATCTCATGTTTGCGAGATCCTGCTTAGTCAGGGTTATGAGGTGCATGTCTTGGATAACTTGTCGTCGGGGAGAAAAGAAAATTTAACTTCACAGGTACTTCTACACGAGTTTGATATCAGATCGAAAGAGGTCGAGAAAGTCGTAAGAAAAATCAAGCCTAATTTGGTTGTTCATCTAGCAGCGCAGATATCAGTTCGGACAAGCATGGAAGATCCGGTTTTAGATGTTGACATCAATGTGCGAGGACTTGTTAACTTGTTACATTGTTTTGACACTGAGGCACTTCCATTTTTTGTCTTCATTTCAACTGGCGGTGCAATTTACGGCAGGCAGGATTATTTTCCAGCTGATGAGGATCACCCGATTCGTCCTGAGAGTGTTTATGGTTTAAGCAAGAGAACGGCGGAGCAATATCTTGAACTTTGGAAGCGAGCTTATGGGCTTCGCTTCGCTGTATTACGTTTGGCGAACGTATATGGACCGAGGCAGAACTCACATGGGGAGGCAGGGGTAGTAGCTATATTTTCTGAGCGTCTCTTAAAAGGTGAAGTCCCAATCATAAACGGAGATGGTGAGCAAACTAGAGACTTTGTCTATGTTAAAGATGTAGCTGAGGCAGTGGGAAAGGTAGTTGAACAGGGGGCGGAGGGGATCTTCAATATTGGTACAGGTCAGGAAAGTTCAGTGAATACGGTATACAGGCTAATCGCGGCTGGAGTTGGAAGTACAATTGTGCCGAAACATGGCCCGGTGAAAGCTGGAGAGCAGCGGCGAAGCAGTATTTCCTCGAAGTTTGCCGGGAGTGTTTTTGGCTGGAAAGCAAATACGGAACTCGAACAGGGTATTAAAGAGACTGTTGAGTGGTTTAAAATCAGTGGCGCGTGATCTAATTAGAAACTTCAGCATAATTGCCCATATTGACCATGGGAAGTCGACGATTGCCGACAGGATTCTTGAGGCAACGGGAGCACTTCAGGCGCGAGAAATGCAAGAGCAGTTCCTGGATAGGCTTGATCTTGAAAGGGAAAGAGGAATTACCATAAAAGCTCAGACTGTAAGGCTGAAATACAAAGCCCAAGATAACAATACATACGAATTCAATCTGATAGATACACCAGGACATGTGGATTTCCATTATGAAGTGTCAAGAAGTCTTGCCGCTTGTGAAGGAGCCCTGCTTGTTGTTGATGCCGTCCAAGGAGTGGAAGCGCAAACTCTCACCAATGTATACGTTGCAATGGACAACGGTCTGGAAATAGTTCCAGTAATAAACAAAATAGATCTTCCAAATGCGAATCCGGATGAAATTAAAGCCGAAATTGAGGATATTATCGGGATAGATGCCAGGGACTCTATTCTGGTTAGCGCCAAAACTGGTCAGGGTATTAAGGATCTTTTAGAAGCCATTGTTCAAAGGGTGCCTCCTCCTACAAGAGGGGCTCTTTCCAATCCTCTTCGGGCTCTAGTCTATGACTCGTGGTTCGATCCATATTTAGGTGCCGTTGTTCAAATTCGAGTTATTGATGGAAAACTTAAAGCTGGTCAAAAGATCCAGCTACTGAGCACAGGCTCGGTCTACGAAGTCTATAAGCTGGGAGTGTATAGTCCTCATCCATGTGAGATTGAGGAGCTTAGTAGTGGAGAAGTTGGTTATTTTTCAGCATCAATTAAGAATTTGAGTGATGTCCATATAGGGGATACAGTCGCTGACACAGCCTCCACTAAAATCGTTGCTTTGCCTGGATTTAAAAAGGTCAAGCCGATGGTATTTGGTGGACTTTTCCCCGTAAATGCTGATGATTACCAAAATTTGCGGGCCGCGCTTGAGAAATTAAGCCTCAACGATTCATCATTTAGTTTTGAACCAGAAACCTCTACGGCTCTTGGATTTGGCTTTCGTTGTGGGTACTTAGGCCTGCTTCATATGGAAATTATCCAAGAAAGGCTGGAGAGAGAATTCGGCCTTGCTCTGATAACCACGGCGCCATCCGTCGTGTATAGAGTCGCTCTAAAAAACCAGACTGTTGTCGATGTTGAGAATCCGAACTCGCTTCCCCCTATTGGTGATATTGATAGAATTGAGGAGCCGGTAGTCACGGCAACTATTCATACTCCTCAGGATTACGTGGGAAGTGTGCTGAAGCTTTGCGAGGAGAAGAGAGGTATACAGAAATCTATGACCTTTCATAGTGGTATGAGAGCTGTGATCATATATGAATTGCCTCTTAATGAGATAGTTTTGGATTTTCATGATAGATTAAAAAGCTCGTCAAAGGGTTACGCTTCTTTTGATTATGAGTTGACCGGGTATAAACCGGCAGATCTTGTGAAACTCGATATACGGTTGAACAACGAGCCAGTAGATGCATTAAGTTTCATAGTTCATAGAGACAAAGCCTATTCAAAGGGGAACGATCTTACAAGAAAATTGAAAGAACTCATGGATCGGCAGATGTACGATGTGGCTATTCAAGCCGCCATTGGTACAAAAGTAATTGCTCGAAGTACTGTGAAGGCTCTAAGAAAGAATGTCACAGCCAAGTGTTATGGAGGTGACATTACCAGGAAACGAAAGCTCCTTGAAAAGCAAAAAGCGGGGAAGAAGCGCATGAAGCAAGTTGGCAGTGTGGCAATTTCTCAAGAGGCTTTTCTTGCAATTTTAAAGCTTGAAGAATGATTTGTTGTTTGTTGTGTTTTTATTGATAGCGTATGAAGCCATTTCGAAAAATAGATTCCCCGATTGGCCGGCTTATTGCTATTGGTGATATCCATGCTTGCTGCAAGGAGCTCGAAGCCCTGCTAGGCTTTTTAAAAGCAGAACGAGGCCTTAGTTCAGAGGATTTGGTGGTTTTCATGGGGGATTACATTGACCGTGGATCTGATGCAGCAGGTGTTATAAAGATGCTACTTCAGTTTCAGCAAGAATTTCCCTCAACTGTTTTTCTGAAAGGAAATCATGAAGACATGCTTCTTGATCACCTTGGTTTTGAAGGTAATCAAGGTTCTGTTTTTATAGTTAATGGAGGAGCTGCCACATTAGCTAGTTATGGAATTTCTGCATCAGAGTCGTCTGATCAAGTGGCTCTAAAAATGCCCACGTCGCATTTGGGATTTTTGCTTAATCTTGATTCTTACGTAATGGTCGATAAATTCGTCTTTGCTCACGCTGGATTGCATCCCTTGAAACCATTGGATGGACAGAAGAGTCGAGACCTCTTTTGGATTAGGGAGGAATTCATAGGTAATATTCATCCTTTTGAAATTACCGTGGTTTTTGGCCATACACCTTATAAGAATGTCCTTTTTAATTTGCCCTACAAAATAGGTATCGATACCGGCTTGGTCTATGGAAACATGCTTAGTTGCGTGGATTTTACCAGTAAGGAGATCGTGCAAGTGAGATTAGGAACTACGAAGATAACTGTTAGGGGGTTCCCCAGTTGAGGAGCATCCTTAGAAAGAAAGGATACACGCTTCCTGAAGAAAAGCGCTTATCTCATGAAAGAGTGGCCTTCCTTCACTCTTCACCGTCCTCATATTCCTGTCTCTGATGTAAAAAGAGAAATAGAAGAAATGATAAGGGCCAAAAAAATAGAGCTACGGCCAACGCTTTAAATGTATTTGAAATAAAGGATCCATCGTTTTCCAAGAAAACATACATGATAGAGGCCCCCCATAGAGCACAGATCACCAATAATATTATAACTGTTATGGTGCAATAAATAATGAGTTGAATTTGGACGCCGTAGTATTTGTGAGTGATTGCACTGCTTATAGTATTGGCAATATCAATAATGTGTGATTCTGGACGTCCAACCTTTTGCAGGGCTCCTTTTATTTCATCAACATTAAGCAGCTTGAAAAGGCTTCTTTGAGGACCATTTAACTCGAGATTTAACGCAACTAGTAGCTTTTCAATTTCAAGGTAAAGGTCTGGATTCTTTTCAGGAAATTTTAGGATCTGTGGAAGGGAGTCAAAATAGTCATCAAACCAGAGAAATTGGGGAGCAAGCGAAGAAAGAGAAGGGTTTATTAAGACCTGAGATCTGAGCCCTTGGGCTGCAGCGATGAATTGATAGCTGCTCATCATTCTATCGAGACCTTTTTTGTCTTGGAGTGCTTGCGAATAATAGTTGTTTAGTATTCGAACTTCGGCTTTGAAGGAATCTAAATCAGATTTTGAAAGTAGATCTTGAAAGGAATCAAGCCTTACAGCTCTGAGATTAAAAGGTTTCTTGAACAAATAATTCTCAAAAGCTTGTCTCAGTGATATTGCTTGTATCACCACACCGATAAGTCTTCCATCGCCGAGGAATACGGGCGATCCGCTGCTTCCAAACGCTCCATTTATAGAGGTGCTTAAGTGCATTGGATCAGATGAGATCAAGGTCCCAGAGTTAACTTTCAGTGTTTCACAAGAAGGAAAGCCAACAGCAAAGAGTTCAGTTCCAGGTGGTGGTAGTTCTGAAGTGGCAGTTTGTATCGTTGGGTTATAACGAAGGGCGTTCCCAATATCGATTAGAGCCAAGTCCATTGCCGGAAATGACCTTAACAACGTTGCCTTTTGAATCTTGATTGCTTCAGATGGCGGGCCATCAATTCGACTAGCCTTTAAGACTTGAAGATCCTTACAATCTGCGAAGGGACAGACGGAGCTTACAACATGATAGTTGGTTAGTAATTTGCCCTGATCCACAAGAAAACCGCTTGCACATGCTCCATCCTTTGAGGAAAGAAGAAAAACACTTTTATTAAAATCTATTTGGGGCTTAACTTGCGAAGAGGCTAAATGAACAAAAAGTAATTGAAGGGAAAAAATGAATAGTATGTTTCTTAAATGAAACTTCATCAGCATTATCTCTTGTATTAAATAAGACGGGACGTGAGTAAATATATAAATAAAAAATAATTAAAGCGAATTAAGAAATAAGCCTAAGGTCAATTCCTTGAATCCACCTGGAAGATGTGTAACCATCTGAAATGTCCAAAAAAAATTGCTAACCTAGAGGAAAAATAGTTAAAAAACTTTAAGTCTAAGAAGTTTAAGCTTTTCAGGCTTCAAATGCTTGCAACCATTTGAATTTTTTGCATTCTAATGCTATATTTTTAAGTTCAGACTAATAGAAGTGCTTCTGCGGTTTATGAGTTGCACTAAGTTCCTTCGCTTTTGATACGGGTCCTCCGTATCATTTTTTAGCCGTCCATAAAGGGCGCATTTTTCGTCTCATGTCGTTTATGGGACGACGACGGAATGGATTAGTCGAATTAGGTATTTAGTTTTAGAAGTGTAGACATGAAGAACCGGGAAGAGCTTTGGAGTATTCTCGAGTCTCTCGCGAGAGAAGAAGACCTTGAGCTTTTTGACGTTTCTTGGCCGGCCCCTCGTGGGCCTGTGTTGCGAGTTTTCGTTTCAAAGGAAGCGAGAGGCGCCTCGGTTGATGTAGAGGAATGCGCTTCTTTGAGTAAACGAATTTTGAACTCTCCTTATATTGAAGAGTTGGCGCCAGGTAATTGTAGCATAGAAGTGTCGAGTCCTGGGATAAACAGAAGGCTGCGCTTGCCAGAACATTATATCGCTGCGGTTGGAGAACGCGTGAAAGTAACTCTAATAGATGCTGTTTCAAAGAGCAAACGAACGGTTACTGGAATGTTGTTATCGTGTGATGGGAAGAAGCTTAGGCTTGGAGTTGAGAAGTCGAGTGAGAAGCTGGAAGTCCCACTGGAGAATGTAAGTGAAGCAAGAGTTGATTTTCTCTTTTGATAGAATTGGAGACCCGATATGGGATTTGATTTAAATTCAATCATCAATCAAATTGGTCGCGACAAAGGCATTAGCAGAGAGTCTTTGATAGAGGCCATTGAATCTGCAATGCTTTCAGCGGCACGAAAGCATTACGGGCATAACCTGATACTTGAGACGACTTATGATCCAGATACTGGAGAGATTGAGGTTATTCAGTTTAAGACCGTAGTTGACAGAGTGGAGGATCCGTCGACTCAGGTTTCCTTGGAAGAAGCACGTCGCGAATTCGATCCGGAAGCTATGCTTGGAGACGAGTTGGGTAAAAAGCTTCCTACAGAGGCACTTGGAAGAATCGCTGCGCAAACTGCGAAACAAGTTATCATTCAAAAAGTTAGAGATGCAGAACGACATGCGATCTTTGAAGAATTTAAAGATAGTAGGGGGGATCTTGTAAATGGCATAGTTCAGCGTTCTGAGAAGGGTGGAGCCCTAGTTGTGAACCTGGGTAGAACTGAGGCGATTCTTCCTAAGAGAGAACAAATATCTCGTGAACGTTATAGGCAGAATGACAGGCTTAGAGCCATGATTCTCGAAATTGATCCATCTGCAAGAGGGCCGCAAATCGTCTTGACTCGAAGCCACCCTGATTTTCTTCGCAAGCTGTTTGGTGTTGAGGTTCCTGAGATTAATGAAGGTACCATCGAAATTAAATCAGTTGCGCGTGAGCCAGGTGTACGGGCAAAGGTTGCTGTGCACTCAACTGATCCGGCAATCGATCCCGTTGGGGCATGTGTTGGGATCAAAGGATCTCGTGTCCAAGCTGTCGTTCAGGAACTTAGGGGTGAAAAGATAGACATTGTACCTTGGACCGCAGACGATCCTTCCTTTGTTGCAAGAGCATTGCAGCCTGCTGAAGTGAGCCGTGTGGTTTTGGACGAAGAAGCACATACCATGGAAGTAATTGTTGCCGACGATCAGCTTTCGCAGGCAATTGGGCGTGGAGGTGTTAATGTGAAACTTGCCAGCAAGCTTAGTGGATGGAAGATTGATGTTCGTAGTGTGAGTATGGCTGAGGAGGAATCAAAGAGAGCGAGAGCCTCACTTGGTTCGATTCCTGGTATTGAGTTTACATATGCGGAACTTCTGTTCCAAGTTGGATTCCGTAGTGCCAGAGAAGTGGCGGATGCCTCGGTCGATGACTTACTGGAAGTTGATGGGATACCAGAGGATGCAGCTGAAAAGATCCTTAAGGCAGCCAGAGACTATGTAGCGACTTTGCCTGAAGATGCTGAAACGGCTGA
>JAAZON010000626.1 GCA_012797725.1 SAR324 cluster bacterium
ACCTTTTCAGAACCAAGAGAGTAGCACATGATCGCCCATTGGGCAAATGAAATGGGAAAGTTGTTTAATTTTCATTCCTTAGCCCTATCACCCGTTGACGTAGCAGATCGAATTTGGCTCGTTCATACATCTGGCGTTTGATCAACTTGAGCCGATTGACTTGTCCTTCGACTTGACCATTACTCCAGGGTAGAGTCAAAGCGGCTTGGACTGCCTGATAATCGCTCCGTAACTTCTTGGCAAAGCGTTCAAATTCCGGTATCGCGCTGGTTACAGCCTGATTGAGCCAGGCATCCAGAGGCGGCACATCTGACTTCTGGAGCAGATTCCAGAATGCCTGCGCCAAGGTATACGCTTGCTGAAGGGGCTCGGAGTTGGCACAGAATTTGCGGAAGAGCCATTATCGCATGTAAACTGACAAAGGTTTGAAACGCTGCCTATTTTCTCAAAGCAGGATCTGACATGGACGCTATCTCAATTGTTATTTTGACTTATGATTCATATCGCCTGAAATGCGGCTCCATTGAGCACGTTATCATATCTCTCCTAAACCAATCATACCGGAACTGGGAAATTGTATTGGTAGACAACAATCCAGAACCTAGGCGAGATTACGAAGCTATACTAAAAGCAAGCGGGTGTGAATACAGAGTGGTTTTTACAGGTGATAATCGGCCAATGGGGCAAGCAAAGAATCTCGGGGCAAAACATGCCAATGGAAGTACATTGATATTCATGGACGACGACACGATAGTGTGCGATAGTGAGGCTTTGGCGAAAATCGCCGCTAGTTCTTTTGAATATGGATACGGAGCAAAACGTTTTTGGACATATCCCCCTGGGCACTTTCAGCGTAATAGGGACATGTACTTCCACTACCTTCGAGACAAAAACTACGACAGATTGCTGGGCTTATGTTTTTTACCTTGCGGTCTGGAACGTTCAAGCGGGTATAGAGATCTACAGGAATTTACATTCCCCGGCAATTTCGGATTTGTAACAAAAGCTCTGTTTGATGAAGTGGGGGGGTTTTATAGCGGGTTTGAGATGTACGGTTGGGATGATGATTATCTCGCCTACATGCTCTACAAGAATGCCCCGAATAGTTTCCAGTTCCTCTTCGAGATGACTAAAGTCATTCATGTCAACCATCCTATGGGAGATGGATATGAAGATGTGGTTCTGGTAAAGAATCGGAATTATTTACTCTATCAAGCTTTACTAAAAAACGACTGTGTAGAATCTTTCAATATCAATGTCCTCTTTGGGATACCTGACGCCGACAGCGAGAAAGTTGTGGAGAGATGTAAATGATAACTATGCACCCTATGATAGAAGATCTGTATTAGAAGTATTGCTTACTTCCCCCTCTTGATTTAGATGACAGCGACCTTGATGTACATCTAGAAAAGTGGCAGGACTATGTACAGCTATCGCTGATGGATTTTGCCCGAATTGTGGCCTTGGTTGTTACGCATAGCGACCTTAACAGCTTGGTAAATTCCGGTGTTGACCTTGACTATGATAACTTAGCACCTGTCATAACTCTGCTCCATAACACCGGACATTTGCATTTCACGAATCGAATCAACTACTCTGTGTCAGGACTGCCTATGCCATTGAAGATTAAACGAGCACTCCCTTCAATCCCTATCTACAGCACGCCTACCACCTGTTATAACCAATTTCCATGTACGGAGACTTCTAGGATTAAGAGGGTCGTCAAGTTAGTCGCTGACTATCCCTACGTTTCTTCCATGCAGGTCGGCTTACTCGGAGATGATGATCTCCTTTCTATTGAGATTGCGTCTTATACACCTTTTGAGGTAACAGTAGTAGAGAAAGACGAGCGTGTAATTGACAGCATCAATAAATACAAGCATGCAAAAGGCTTGAATATAGAAATCATTGAGGGAGACTTGTCTGATGACTTGAATATCGATGCGATCTTCGATACTTTCATTACAGACCCACCTTATACATTCTATGGAGTACTTTGGTTTATCTTTAATGGGTTGAATCTTCTGCAAACTAAAGACAGGGTTTACTTGATTGCTAATCAAATGATGTTAGGGAACAGAGTAATGTCATCATTGTTCAGATCTTTAGGAATAGCTGGCTTGTTTCCTGTTGAGATCACCCCCGCCTTTAGTCAGTACCCTTTGCCGAATCATTATCGCGAATCACTGGATTGGAAATCTGCGCTCGTCAATATGGGTGGTGCACCGACAAGACGGATGATGAGCTCAACATCTACTCTTTTTGTCATGCAGTCCCGTTTTTCAGATGCGAAGTTGTTGAAGCCTTTTATCGAGCAACATCATGACATTTTCACTCGATATGTGGTATGGTCGGATGGAGAAAAGTGACAAATATACTAGTTTGTCCAGATTCATACTTGGGGTCATCGCTGGATATAATAACGACAATGATCTTGCGTGACTTGCAGGATATTGGCGTCAATATTACTGTCATTCCGTTCGTCCAACAGAGAATCAAGTTGATTAATGGATCCCTGGATGATCCTGAGATTTTCGCTAGACATAGTCTTCATGTACTAGAAACTTTATTAACGGTCATGCAAAGTGATAACAAAATTCTATTTGTTGACTTTTTTCAACCCCTTTTACCGTTGCTTCACTATTACATTGATTGCAAGGAAATATCCGTAAAATATGGCGCGTTATTTCACGGAGCGACCTTTATCCCTGGTGACTTTTTTGCAGAGAAACTATGGATGAAGCCTTTTGAGATCGGTTTTGTCAGTCTTATGGATTCTATTTACGTACCTTCTCAATATGCGGCTCAGTTCTTCCCTAATGTAAGGAACAATGTGAATGTCTTTCCATATGGTTTTTGTGCGGACAATTACCAAAAGAATCTTGACCCAGAAAACAAGTATTTTGATGTCGTTATACCGCACAGATGGGCCTCGGACAAGGGTGCAGATTTTTACTTGGAGGTTATCATAGCAATGCCAGAAAGGCGATTTGTTGTTTCCCAACTCGGCATTGATTCGACCGTTCCAGGACTGGGTAGCATCTGCCGCAAAGTCAAGAGCATGAAAAATGTGATCATTATTGGAGAGAAGTCAGGCCCAAGCTACAGAGAAGCGTTAGTTCACTCTAGAGTTGTGATTGCCGCAAACAAGCAGGAGCTTTTTGGCTATGGATTACGCGAAGCAATAGCCTCTGGGTGCATTCCTGTGTGTATGGACTGGGCTTGCTATCCGGAGTGTATTCCTAAGGATCACCTATTTGCAAGTGTGGAGGAGGCGGTAGAACTTATCAACCTCTATGCTGATTCCTACCCGACCACTTACTTTAGCTTGCCGAACACCTCATTCAGACCCATATTGGAGGACTTTTATGGCAGTTAAGTATCTGAGTATTGTTATTCCCACTTATCGACAGAGATATTTAGAAGATACGCTAAAGAGTTTAGAACGTCAGAATAATCGTAATTTCGAAGTAATCGTTGTTGAAAATGGTTACTGCTCTGAAGCCACACAAAAGGCAGTTCAAGAGCATCGAGGTAACCTGGATATATCTTGGTACTTTGAACCACTACACTTTCGGTTCGCTCATTTCTTGACCAGCTTGGGAAAATGCAGTAAGCTGTGGGCATGACCGAGCAACTTGCTGTCACGATAGAACGAGTGGACGACATTCCGGTGTTGATTGCTTCGATGGATCGCCTGGGGTTGGCCG
>JAAZON010000627.1 GCA_012797725.1 SAR324 cluster bacterium
GATTCAACTGAGGAAAGCGAGATCAAGAAAATAGTTAATACTGGAACAATAGATAAGTATCAATCCCAATGGGGATTTCAGGATATGCAGTATTTGAAAAGCAAATACTCTCACCCTGTGATAAAAACCTCAGATTTGAAAAGCATAAATAGAATCCGATTAGAACAGGCTAATTCAAATAAGATAATTATTGCTGGGATGAGTAAAACTCCTGAGGCTTTTTACGATAAAGGCGAATATCTTGCAGGGAAATCGACAAGCATCGTGCTAGGACAAAAACAAAACCTACTAACATTGTTGGGTTTTTTAAATTCTAAATTGATCGATTTTTTCGTTAATAAATACTTCAATTCTCTCAAAATGAGTGGTGGTTATCTGAATATGAGCAAAGAAATACTTGAGAATATTCCTATTCCCGTAGATTTCAATGCAGATTTATCTCAATTAGTAGAAAAAGCCAATGGTTCCCCAGATGAGGAGAAATTAAGTCAGATAGATAGTTTGGTTTACAAACTATATGGGCTTAGTGAAAAAGAAATTGAAATAGTTGATAAAAGTTTATGAGTGAATTACTAAAATTACTTAACGAAAACCAAGGCGTATTAGCTGTTGTTGGTTTAGGGATAACTATCCTGAGTGGCATTGCTGCTTGGGTTTTTAATAAGAATAGGCAGGTCTCTAATCATAGTAATTCTCCTTATATTCAGGCAGGTCATGGAATATCGGCGGGAGGAGACATTATTGTAGGTGGTTCAAAAACACAAGTGACTAATAACGAAAACGCTCCTGCAGTAGTTATTAAACCAGATAGCTTCACTCACAACACAGGCCAATTTGATCTTATATTTGAGAACACGGGATTATCTACTGCAGTGATTCAAAAATTAAGAATTGGTAACAACGATGTACCTCTAGACGAGTTCACTTTGGCTCCTGATAAACAGGCAAGGAAGCACCTTAATGTCAGTGGCTTTAGGATTTTGGAAGAAAAAATGGACACACCAAACTTTGAGTTGTTCTACAAGGATTTCTCGAGCAGTAAAAAATACAAAACGGTGGGAAATATAAGTCAGGATTCTAGAGCTGACGGAAAATATAACCTAGGAAAAATTAGTGAAATGTCATTTCTTCCCATTAACCAAGATGGTGCTATTTCAAATCTTGAGAAGCGTTTGTTGGATAAACTCTACGCAAAGTATCAAAAAACTGGAAGCAGAGATAAATGGAAAGCGACAGATGCCTTTAAAGAGCTTGGTATTAAAGACGGGCAAGACCTGAGTACTGTCCACGATAGCAAGTTTATTAAAATTGAGCTCGATGGTACTCATGAATGTTTTGTCCTCACCAGTGAGGGGGTTCGGTATATGGATAACCAATAAAATTATGAAAACACAAGATTTTATTAACAAGTGGCGATATGCAATTAACTATTTAAATCGACCAGCAGTGGGAATTCATGTTGGATGGGATATTATTCCCCAAGACTCGAGAGTAGAAGTTATGACGGGTAAAGAAGCATGGGAGAAAATTTATTCTTTTACACCGCCCTGGTTTCAAACTCCTCAAACATTTCAGCAACTAGTTGACGCAAAAAACCAAGATTTTATGCAGATAGTAGGTGAAGAAACTGGAAATGGCAAAATTGAATACTATCGCAAAAACGGTCTGCAAGAACCACATTTTTGTGCTTTTTCAAATCAAGACGGATCTTTCACTCTTCTTGGTGACGGTAACCATAGATTTTTAGACTGCCTTTATCTTATTCATGAAGAAAATCGAAACTTCGACAATGACTTGCAAAACACGACTTTAGATATCATCTATCTCGAGAATCTCCCTGAAGTCCTCAAGACAAACAATATTTGGAAAAACTAAAAACTATGTCCCAATATTACAACTCACAACGAACCAAAGGCCTATACGACACAACTTCTTCTGAGCCGTTCAAGCTTTCTCGTTCCAAAATCGATCTTTTTTTGCAGTGTCCACGTTGTTTTTATTTTGATCGCCGACTAGGAGTAGCTCGCCCACCTGGATTTCCCTTTGCCTTGAATTCTGCTGTTGACCATCTACTGAAGCTTGAGTTTGATGCTCATCGGATGAATGGTACAAACCACCCCTTAATTGAGAAATATGGCGTTGATGCTCGTCCAGCCGCTCACAATGACCTGGATAAATGGCGGCATAACTTTACAGGCGTTCAGTTTCTTCATAAGCCTACTAATCTTCTCATCTTTGGGGCAATAGATGATTTGTGGATTAACTCTAAAGAGGAATATATTGTGGTCGATTATAAGTCGACTTCTAAAAGTGAAGACATTACCGAACTCAATAAGGACTGGCAAGATGGCTATAAACGCCAAATGGAAATTTACCAGTGGTTACTTCGACAAAACGGCTTCACAGTTTCAAGCACCGGTTACTTCGTTTATTGCAACGGACAAACGGATAGAAAAGCCTTTGATGGCAAGCTCGAATTCGATATTACCCTTATTCCTTATGTCGGTGATGACTCCTGGGTCGAAAATACTGTCACAGAGGCTCACAAATGCCTTCAGTAGCTCGATTATCCAGAATGTGGTGCAGACTGCGACTATTGCCAATATCACCGCTCGTTAAGCCAAATAGAAAAACAAAGCAAATGAAAAACATATCCCTGGTAATCAGATCCCTAATTCTTGTGGGACTTATTTTTGGGCTCCTTTATGTTGGTACTCAGTTAAAAGATACCAACGCCAGACTGGATAAAATTGAGAACAAACTAGGCGGAACAGAAAAAATCTCCTGCAAAGAGAAAGAGTCAATTGAAAAAGTGCGACAATCCGTAGTTAGGATTATTGGTGGTGAGGCTGAAGGGTCAGGGTTTGCTATCAAATCTGGCGGTCTTATTCTGACAAACTTCCATGTTATTGAGTTTGAACCAAGTCCTAAGGTCATTCTTCCCGATAATTCATTTGAATCTGCAGAAGTGTTGATGGCTGATAAAAATGCCGACCTTGCCATTATTAAAATTGGTAAAGAGTTGCCGGTTATATCTTGGGGCGAACCTACCGAACTGGAGCCAGCTGAAGAGCTCTTGGCTATTGGTTTTCCTCTTGGTGGACAGTTAAGCGGTGAGGCATCAGTGAATAAAGGTTCTCTTTCTGGCCGAAGGAGATCGAAGGATGTTGGCATCGAGTATCTTCAAACTGATACCACTCTTACTCCTGGTGTTAGTGGTGGCCCAATGATTAATATCTGCGGAGAGGTGGTTGGGATAAACACAGCAGGACTGTCGGGTTTAGGTCTTGGTATTTCTTCCGATTCAATTAAACAAAAGTGGCTTGAAATGGCAACCGCTGAGGATCCTTTGGCTGATGTGCAAAGAATTGATTTCAAGCCCAACGATAGCTCCTTGGAAGCTGTCAGAGCATTTTATAACTATCTAAAAGCACGCAAACTAGAAAAGGCGTTTGACTTATTGTCAGACAACTTCAAGAAAGGCTATGACTTTGATTATTGGAAACAAGGATACGAACCTCTGCTTGATACTACGGTTATTAAAATTGAGGAGGACAAGTCTGAAAAAAATAGAGTAACGATTAAACTTTCAACAAAGGATCTGGTTGAAGATGAAATTGTTTATAAATACTTTGAAGGGTTTTGGGATGTCAAAGATGTTGAAGGGCACTGGCTACTTTGGGATCCAGAAATAAAGGAAGTTGAGCCTGACTTCCTTTGGTTTTATAACTAAGTAGGTATGTACTCTTATCTCAAGGATCACTCCTTCTATGAAGATTTGTACGACCTCCACACAATTGAGGAGTGTCTGGACTGGTATTGGCGTTTGCGTAAGGGAATGGAGCAACATCGGGAGGAGTTAAAAGCCAAAAAGCCTGACACTGATTTCGACAAAGAAGTGCATAAGTGTTGCAGCTATACAGTCAATGTCATAAAAATCAACCGATACCGTCATAAAAAAGACAGAATCTCAGAATGGATGGAAGCTGATCGTGTTCGTCAGGAGAAAATCGACAACGCAGAACCTCCTGAAAACGTCCTTTGTGATAAGTGCCATTCTCCCACTAAGGTTATTGAAAAGACTTTGCATGATGCTTATAACAAAACAGCCCGCGTATCTTTTATGTTTGAGTGTCTGAAGTGCCAAAAACGCCAAATCTTCTATGAAGACGGTTCTCCTTGGGACTATGAAAAGCCCCAATGTAAAAGGTGCCATATAGAACTCCAGACCAAGTACAAGAAAAAGGGCGAGGTACTAACCATTACCACCTTTTGCCCTAACTGCGATTTCAAAGAAGTGGATATACTTGATTCCAAAAAGAGCCGTGAAGAGCAGCAAAAAAAAGAAGAGCGTAAGCAGAAGCTGTTTCAGGAGTACCGTGAGGAATTCTGTCTTAATGAGGAAGAGGGACCCAAGGCAGTTGCCAATTTGGATGGCATAGTGGCCTTGGTAAAAGAATGGAAAGAGCAGGAGAAAAAAGAAAAGGATCCTATCTATCAAAAAGCCAAACAATTAAAACAAGTTAAACTAAATCAATTAAAAGAGCTTGTTACTAAATCGGTAGCTAAGGAAGGGTACATTGATCTGGAGTTTGGAAAACCGGATATGGGTA
>JAAZON010000628.1 GCA_012797725.1 SAR324 cluster bacterium
AAGAAGAAAAATTTGTATCTGGAGAACGTAAAGCCGATTCTTGATTTGGTGGTATATGCGCCATTAAGGAACCTTTCATAAAAGGAAGGTCTCCTATAGCATTTAAGACTTTTCCTAAAATGTTCACTCCTTTTATTGATCCGTTAATTATTTCAATAGCCCCTTGCCCTTGAAGGCTTGTCTTTTGATTCTCTAACAGATTTCCACTCGATTTGAAGTGAAGATCTTTGATAGTACCCGTCACATTTGCTGCAACAGGAGAGAAAGTCCCAAGAAGAAGATTTAAGTCCACATCGCTAGTCTGAAGATTGCTTTTGTACGCGCCCGGACTTGAAAGGCCAAAGGTGCCATCGATTAGTGTTTGACCGGCGAAAGCCTTAAGAGCCAACTTCTTCACCTCAATTATCTTCTCTTTGAGAGTGATTTCTGAATTCAATGTCATAGGAGCGCCATTCAAGGCAAAACTGAGAGCTTCCGTCCTTAAATTCTTTTTATTCTCTTCCAGGCCGATTTGAATAGGGCCTGACAGCTTGGAGATTTTATATCCCTTAAGCGTCGCTCCAACGTCTTCGGCTCCGAGAAGAGCATTTCCTATCAAGGAAGTTCGCGAAACATCTATCTGTGCCGAAGTCTCTACTAAACCCTTTGTTTCATATTCTTTAAAACTGGGAACTACGCTCTCAGCCAGGGGGAGCAACTTTTCAAGTGATAGTTTACTGGATCCAAATGAGATTTTTCCTTCACCTAAAGAAGAATCAAAATATCCATTTATGTTTAATGCCGAGTCTGCAAGCTGTAATATGATTCTCCCAAATTCGATCCGCTTATTCTGCAAATCATAAGAGACTCCTCTCCCATTGGCTCCTACTTCCAATTTGTCAAACAACTTGCCATTCACAGTAAGATCGGGAATTGACACCTTATCTGCATCCATCTCCAGACCCGCTGTGATCACACCTTCTCTCAGCCAATAATCTTTATTGTGCAATTTATCTTCAAAGCGAAACTCAAAATTATTCGCCGCAAAAGCCTTGAGTTTAAGCAATAAATTTGCATCTCCTGGGTCCGTGCTTGTAAGACTCTTTTTGGTATCAACCTCTTCCTTTCCAGATGAATCTTTGTGTCCAGTCCCCTCATCCTCTGAAGACTTTTCCTTCTTTACTCTTGGCAACCCCTTTATGTATACTCCCTGCTCATCTCTTGAGATTGTGACTTTAGGGCTATCAATACTCAACTCCCCTATCGAAAGCTGTTTTTGTAGAAGGGGAAGCAAGCTCAAATGCAAACCTATCTTATTAGCAGAAAGACCTTCAGCTTCACCAATTTTAATTTTATGTAATTCAATTCTGGTATCAGGCCAGATATAAGCCTTAACTTCATTAAACGAAACCTGCGCACCAACAGAATTGGAAGCAAGTCTTTCCAGTTGTTCTTTATAATGCGAGATGAGCGAATTGGCATTTGCCAATGCGAGCACAAAGATTATTGCTACAGCAAAGGCGACAACTAAGAATCCAATTATTAATATTCTTCTCACCGTTCCACCATATTAATTATATTATTAACAACATGATTTATCTCGAATATACTGAAAAAAATCAAACTCGATGAGTCAGCGCTACCATGATGCAACTGAGGGTTTTACAAATTGGTAAATACTTGAATTTGTGAGATTGTCCTTTTCATTCAGGCTCTCAAAAACATCATTTTTTGCAACTTTACTGGATCCAGATAATGAATACACATCACTCAAAAAGTAGGAATGAAGCCTTTAATTAAGCAATTATGTTCCAGTTTAGTATCTCCCTGCATTCACTGTAATTCTTCACGAGAATAGTGTACCCTGCAATTATTCATGTGAGGGTTTAAAATACCATCGCTACCATTTCAGAGGGTATAATTTTACTGAATGCTTAGGTAATTTTCTTTGATGTATGGAACAGACGAATTTCCAAATATATAAAAGAGTGTTTTCATTTCTCAAGCCCTATAAAGCTTTGTTTCTCACGGCATTGTTGTGCATGATGGTTTTTGGATCATCAGATGGTGGGATCCCCGTAATCGTTAAATATGTTTTAGACAGGGTCTTCTCAGAACAAGACAAAACCTTTCTCTACCTTTTACCGGCAATACTCATCGGATTTTCAACGATACGAGCTGCAAGTGAATTTGGGCAACTTTTTCTGATCTCAAAGATTGGACACAATATTGTTCGAGACATTCGAGCTGCAATGAACAGAACTCTGTTGCAGCTCCCACCTTCTTATTTCATAAAAATTTCCCCCGCAGATCTTTTATCACGTCTCACCAGTGATGTCATCATGGTGAGAACCATTCTAACCGACTCCATTGCATCCATTCTTAGAGATTCCGTAAGAATACTTGCACTCATAATAACAGCTCTTTATTTAGATCCTATTCTTGGAAGCATAGCAATCATTGCAGTTCCTGTTGGAATAGTCCCGGTTATCCGCCTGGGTAAAAAAATGCGCCGCTTAGGAAGACAAGGTCAAGATGCGATTGGTATATTGAGTAGCTTGCTTCAAGAGACCATCCTTGGCAGCAGGGTGGTTCGAATATTTGGCAGAGAGAAATTTGAAGAAGCCCGTTTCGATAGTGAGAACGAACGACTTAATAGAACTTTCGTTAAAACTGAAAAGGCCCGGGCTCTTGTTACCCCAATAAATGAATTGCTCGCTAGCCTTGCGATTTCTGGGGTTATTCTTTACGGGGGTACCTCCGTCATGCACGGAACCAGAACTCAAGGGGATTTTATAGCCTTCCTGCTCTCGGTCTTCTTGCTCTACGATCCTTTCAAACGCCTTAGCAAAGTCCACACCAGCATACAGCAAGGCATTGCCGGAGCAGAACGGCTCTTTGACATACTTGATGAGAAACCTCAAATAGAAAGCCCTGTTAATCCTCTGCCTCTGCCAGACTCTAATAAATTAGAATTAAAAAATGTCTCATTTATCTATCCAGGATCGGAGCATAAGGCGATATCCAACATTTCTTTAAAAATCGAGGAAGGGGAAAAAACTGCTCTTGTTGGTCTTTCTGGCGCAGGGAAAAGCACTTTGATAGATCTAATTCCCAGGTTTATTGATCCTACAGAAGGAGTGTTAACACTTGGAGGTGTGAATCTGAAAGATTTAAAACTTGAAGAACTTCGATCCCGAATCGCCTTAGTTGGACAACATACTTTCTTATTTAACGACACAATTTACAACAATATCGCCTATGGCAAGGAAGACGCGACACGAGACGAAGTAATAGCCGCAGCGAAAGCAGCTTTTGCTTATGACTTTATAATGCAGCTTAGAAACGGCTTCGATACTAACACGGGGGAAGCTGGATTCGCACTTTCAGGTGGAGAACGTCAAAGAATTGCTATTGCCAGGGCAATATTAAAAGATGCGCCAATTTTAATTCTAGATGAAGCAACAGCATCATTGGATAATAAATCTGAGCGAGAAGTCCAATTTGCTCTTCAAAAACTCGTAGAAGGTCGTACAACAATAGTCATAGCTCATCGCTTATCTACAATTCGAAACGCCGACAAGATTGTCGTGATGAAGAATGGAACCATAGTTGAAATTGGGACACACGATGTGCTGCTCAAACAAGAAGGAGAGTTCTCTCGTCTTTATGCCCTCCAGTTCAGTTCCCTTGATGAAAGCAATGAGACTGCTGGAACCATACGATGACACACTGGCAATCATTGAAGATAACTATACTTGGTTGGTTAGGTTATATAATCCTAAACACTATCAATAAAAGTCTCCGGTGGGTTAAAAACGATCTAGAGGCCTAT
>JAAZON010000629.1 GCA_012797725.1 SAR324 cluster bacterium
AAATCCTATTAAGCAGCGTGAGCGTAAACAAAATCGGGAGTTTGAAGGTTCAAACTCCAGTGTCTTCTCTTGGTATTGTAAATTTTATCTGACATAACTACCTCAACTATTCTTTTCCGATTCTTTATCGTTCCATAAACCTAAAACCAGTCCCATATCTCCCTCCACAAAATAGGTAGACAATAACCAGGACAAGACAGGAGTCTGAGAACTGCTGAAAATTCAGATATTCAGATTCAGTTAACAGACCAACAGTTTTCGGAATCAGTAAGGCAGAAAAGCTGAAGCCAGAAGGCCGACGGCCGTCAAGCAGACTGCCGAGAACGGGGATGTATTTACACCCTAACATCTAAATGAGTCCCCTATCTTCTTGTCCACTCATTTGACAAACTATCTGCATATTCATTCCATAGCCACCCATTATGCGCCTTGATCCATTTCAGACGAACTTTTGGGTGCTTTTTATGAAGTGAATAGAGTTCTTTCACAAGTTCAAGATTTTTAACTTCTCCACCTTTTCGTTTCCAACCTCGTTTCTCCCAGGCTGCAGCCCATTCGTTAATTGTTTTAACACAGAGTTCACTATCTGAGTAAATTTCTGTAGCCTCATCTTCTGGAATTAGCTTATAACCCTCAATGAGAGCACGAAGTTCCATTCTGTTATTTGTGGTATTGCCGTCATATCCGAACAACTCCTTTTGTATTTGTCCATTCTTTACAAAAACCACACCCCAACCGCCTGGGCCAGGATTTGGTCTCGCACTACCATCAGTAAAAACTCCATCTTGTGGGCCATCTTTGTAACGTTTCAGAACCTCACTAGGACTTAAACTCTCTTGGAACTCATTAGTAACCACAACATACCCTTTCAAAAATAATAGAATGTTTATATTCTTCTTAAAAAAGACTAACAATGAAAATACTGATTCTCAACCAGGACTGGTTTGCGGACGAATTCAGGGCGCTAGGACATGAAGTTTGCACCTGCGGGACAGCAGAGCATCTTAATGTAGTTCTTCCCACACCATGCCTTCATATAGAAACCATTATTAAAGAGCATCTCGATGGCTTCCGACCAGACCTTATTCTCTGGCTCGATAATAGTGCGCCTTTATTTACTATCGGATTAGATGATACCGATATTCTTACGGTTTTCTACTCTGTCGACACTCATCATCACAGCTATATTCATCGATTCTTAGCCCATATTTTCGATCTTAGTTTTATTGCTCAAAAAGATTACTTGAAGGAATTTGAGGCCGTTGGTTCTGAAGCTTTTTGGCTTCCTCTTTGGGCCTCTCGTCACGTAGAAGCATCAGAGAGCAAGACACATGGCGCAGTATTTGTTGGAAATTTAAACGCCAAGCTTAATCCTGACCGTGTAGCCTTTTTCGAGGCCTTAAAAAAGGAAGTTCCTATTCTTGCAACCACGGGAGAGTATTGGAAGATTTTTCCTTTCAGTGAAATAGTTGTAAATCAAACTGTTAAAGGAGATCTAAATTTTAGAGTTTTTGAAACAATGATGTGTGGTGCTTTGCTTCTCACCGAATATGCGCCAAATGGTCTTTTTGAGATTTTCAAAGAAGGTGTTCACCTTGTCACTTATGAAAAGAATAACGTACAAAGTGCTGCGCAAAAAATAAGAGAACTTTTGGCGGATCTTCCGAAAACCCGGAAAATTGCCCAAGCTGGAAGAGAAGAAGTAATCGCCCATCATTTGCCTAAGCATCGAGCTGAATTTTTGTTGAAGTCTTTTTCAGGGCTTAAGAAAAAAAACTCAAATAGAAAACATTTTGCCAATGCTTTTAGCTTTAGCATATTAGCAAGAAACATTGAAAGTATGGATATAAACACCGCCGCAAGAAGTCTCGTTACCGCAATGAGCAGTCTTGAAGAAGGCTTGAAAAAAAATGAAAAAATGCATGAAGACATTGGTATAGAAAGTATTTTTGCATGCATACGCTATGATCAAATCTTTAGCTCAACAGCGGGAATGACCATGATCTTTCGCTTGGCGGATGCCTATCCAGACTACGCGGGCTTCACACTGGCAAAAATTCGTCAGTTGTTGAACCAAGGCTTAATTGGAGAGGCAAAAAGTTTGAGCGAAGAAAACTTCTCAGAATCTCCAGAGAAAATCTTTTCTGAGGCAGAGAAGTTTGTCTCTTCAATTTTAGCGAGCTCAAACGCGATATAAAAGATGACCCGCTTGCTTAAAATCCTTTTCGAAGATGAGTACCTTCTTGCAATCAATAAAGATCCTTGTATGCATTCTGTAATGCAGCACAAGTCTATAGAAAACTCGATAGCCTTTGCGTTAAGTAACTATCTAAAGGACGCTGCCTTTATTTCCCCAAAGAAGGAAGATTCCGGCCTTGTCCAGCGCCTTGATTTCGAAACTAGTGGCGTAATCATAGCAGCAAAATCAAGAAAGGTTTGGGATTTATTGCACGAAGCATCAGCTTCCAACTCTATGCAGAAAACTTACTTGAGCCTTGTTGAGGGGCATTTTCCTAATTCTCTAAAACTTGAGAACTTTATCGGCACTTCTGGCAGACGCTCAAAAAAGGTGCGAGTTTTTACAAAACAAGCCAGAACTAAATTCAGGCCTCTTCCAGCAGTGACTTCCTTTAAATTGCTGAAATTTTTTAAAGACCTAAACCTTTCACTAATTGAAGCTCATATTTATGTGGGTCGAAGACACCAACTAAGGGCCCATGCAGCCTTTGTAGGACACCCGTTAATTGGGGACGTTCTCTACGGAAGCTCAAGATCGATTGAAGAGCTTGGCCATAATTTGAAATTCCCGGGTAATTGTCCTGATTTCTTTCTTCATGCCAGATGTTTGAAACTAAAGCATCCAAAGACTAAAAGAACTCTTTTGATAGAGGCCCCACTTCCAGAATGGACCAATAATATCAAGATCTTATCAACTTTTTCTCAACTTAGTTAATTCTTATATTGAAAATTCAATTATAGCTGTGCATAGTAATTGTATAAACTATTCAATTATTCAAAGGTGAGATGAAGCAAGAACTTTCAGAATCTGTTTTTTTAGATGAAGAGGCACAAAACCTTTTTGGTATTGCAGAAAATTTAAGCAGCCCTGAAAAGCGCCTTCTTTATGCGATATGCGAGCGTTCTGTACGGGATCTTTTCTCCTCTTTTTCTGAAGAAAGAGACTCGGCAATTGAGTGGCTGAAAGATAGCGAGGGGAATGATCCTTTTAGCTTCCCATGGATTTGCGAGATTTTGGATCTAAATCGGGAAGCTCTACTTGAGAAAATATGGAGTTTGCAAAAAATAGGAATGAAATACCAGAATGCTTCCAGAGAACTTTATGCAATAATTGATCTAAACAATTCTACTGATCAGGAATACAAGAAAGTTGCTTAGAGATTCCTCCTAAGTTTGTCATTGAGACACCCGCTTTCTGCATTCTGCTTAAGGGCTAAGCGCTCTCGGCCTTCTGACTTCAACTTTTCTACCTTACTGATTCTGAAGACTGCTGATCTGTTAACTGAGTCGGAAACAGAAAGCAGTTCTCAGACTCCGTTGACTGTTGGCCGTACAGCGGGCTGCAGAGGGCAGAGAGAAATAGCAAAAAACAACTGGTTTCCTTCAATTTCGGCTGTCCACAGTCTGCTAACTGCTCTTAGCATTTCCAATGCGACAGGAATTTTAGCAACCAGCCTTAAATCTTTCCTGTAAGCATGAATGCAATAACGAAAGATAAAATACCTAAAGCTTCCATGAATACAAGGCCAAGGATCATTGGAGTAAAAACTTTCCCTGCTGCAGCGGGGTTTCTTCCAATAGACTCGAGTGCAGCAGCAACAGCCTTTCCTTGACTTATGGTTGCTCCAAAAATCGCAACTCCTATTGCTATTGCAGCACCAAGAGCAATAAGCCCCTTATCACCACCCGAAGCAACGGCCTCAGCCCCTTCCGAAGCATAAGCAACACTGCAAAACAAAGCGGATATCATTACACCTGCTAAAACTTGAAAATACCTTTTCATCTGCTCTCCTTTTTAATGATGATCTTCTTCCTCATGGTGCAAAACAAAGAGGATGTATATCATCGTCAATGTACTAAAAACAAAGGCCTGCATAAAACAGACAAAAGTTCCCATCGCGTAAAAAACAATGGGAACCACGAACTTTGTTAAATCTGTAAATATCCCAAGCACTATGTGATCGGCGCTAATATTCCAATATAACCTCATATTTAAAGTCAAGATTCTAATGCAGTTACTTAAGATTTCCAGCACAAAAACTATTATACCCACCAAGATCATGGGCCAATAATGAAGTCCCCCACAAAAGTGTTTTAAATAACCAAAGAGCCCCTGCTCTTTCACCCCTATCCAGTTAAAAGAAACAAAGACAACCAAGGCCATGCCGACATTCACCCAAACAGTGGTAGTAGGTGCGGGCATACCGGGCACAAGCCCAAGTAAGTTTGTTGTTAAAACAAAAAAGAACACACTGGCACAAAAGGGCAGGAATTCCCTTCTTTCTTTCCCCAATATCGAATCGTAATATTTAATAAAAGCCTCTATGAAGAAGTCAAAGACCGCACTTAAGCTAAAGCCTTTTGGTGGAATTATGGCATCTTGTAATGATTCCGGTTGCTTGATACGAGAGGCGGCTCGAACACCTAGGCCCAACAATACTCCACCAATAGCGATTCCACCCACAAATTTCTGCAGATCTGGATTGTTGATAAGATGATTTAGGTATGTATAACCTTCCATATGAAATGTCTTATAAAAACTTTCTGCAACCGTTCAGACCGAGAAAGCCTTAGATCCTTGCAGATGGCGCGATTTTCCTGACCTTGAAGCTTTAGTTGTGGCATACTGCATGGCTTAAATCTGTATTGTCCAAATTCAAACCCTAAGCACAGTGTGCTTTGCTCAGCAAAATCGTGGCCTCACTTGGGGGCTGAACGGGTACAACTTTCTTATTTCTCTTTTAAGCACAAAGCAAATATAGATCATATAAAATGAGAGGGTCCAACTGGTCAACAGCAATGAAGAAATGTGCCTTAAGAATACTTACGTTCTATTTGGAAGGCATCTATTCTTTAGGCTTCCCCCCGTCGCTACTCAATTTAGGTGCAATACAGGCAGTTATTAAACTACCTGGAATAAACATCAGCACTCCCAGAAACATATCTTTCAGATAGGGACCCAAAGAACTATTTAACACTGCGTAAATAATAGTAAAAAATAAGAGTAGTTTAAGAGGTAATATCAGAAAGTACATTTTTCTTTTTGATGTCCCTTCCTTCAAGATGCCTAGACAAATGAGTTTGTAAGTCCATGTGCTTAGTAATATATAGAGCCCTCCCATAATTAATGCGACGACATGGAATAGATCGTTGAATACACCACTAATTGCGGCTGCTACCAGAACACTCAATGCTGTGCTTTTGATAAAGAGTTCGTATTGGAGATCTTTCATGGGCCTTCTGGTTAAAATTTAATCTTTACAGGCTCTTTTACAACTAAATTTCGATTGCTTGCACCATTTGATGCACGGATGCTTTAAGTAGCTTTTACTAAGAATCTTTTCGCCTCGTAAACGCATCGATTTCACTTATTATAAACATCAATCAAAAAATTTTTTCGAAACTGCTTGTAAAAAGATTTTTCCATCATATAAATTCTCAGTTCTCCGAGTTAGATTTTTTCTTTGGTTTTGCTTGTTCTGTTCTTGGATTTTCTCGTAGCTGTATCCTAAATGTAGCACGATACATATTGGAAGTTTAGCAGTAACACGCAGACTATATTAGGGCGTATGGAGAAGGGATCGTCAAATTTTAGAGTTTTACCCGCCACCGCATGGGAGAGAAGCCTTTCTACCTTACGTAACGAGCTTGATTCCCACATCTATTCGGCTTACATCGAACCGCTGGAATTTAAAGATTCAGCATCAAAACGAGAGGCCGCATCTGAGACTGAATGTTCAAATTTTGTTGTTACAGCACCTTCAAGATTTGTCTGTAATCATGTACAAACAAATTTCGGTGATAGGATAAAATCGCTTGTTTCAAATGAAATAGGCTCTCCCAACGTGAATATAGAATTCATAGTTGGAAACTCTTCTGCTGCGATGTCAACAAAAGAGACGCCTTATCTCATAGTTAAGAAACCCCCTCTCTTGACCCAAAAAGCAGAAAATCCCGCCACTGAAAAGGATCGCTTTAGCCTAGCTGGTCTTAATCCTCGCTATAGTTTCTCAAATTTTGTTGTTTGCAACAGCAATCAATTTTGCCACGCTGCTGCATCAAGGGTAGCTGAAGATCCTGGAAAGAATTATAATCCTTTATTCATATATAGTGGCGTGGGACTTGGAAAAACTCATTTATTACACGCCATTGGCAATGCAGTTCTTGAGCGTTATCCGCTTAAAAAGGTACTCTACATGTCATCAGAAGCTTTCACGAACGAGCTAATTCTAGCACTCAAGAATGCCAAGATGGACGAATTTAAGAAGAGGTTTCGTTCTATTGATGTTTTGTTGATCGACGATATTCAGTTCATTGCCGGGAAAGAACGTACTCAGGAAGAATTCTTCCACACCTTTAACACCCTTTATAATCTTAAAAATCAAATTGTCATAACCTCCGATAAGATTCCTTCTGCAATTGTGGGAATTGAAGAGCGCCTACAAACTCGCTTTTCCTGGGGACTTACTGCTGACATTCAATCTCCAGATTTTGAGACTAGGGTTGCTATATTGAGACGGAAGGCAACACTTGAATCCTTCGATCTTCCAGAAGATGTTGCAAATTTTCTTGCTGAAAAAATTACATCTAACGTAAGAGAACTTGAAGGTGCCTTGACCAGATTGCATGCTGTAAGTACTTTGCAAAAAACTCCCATTGATGTCGATTTTACAGCTTCTGCTTTAAGAGATTTACTGCAACCAAGAACTATTAGTGTCTCTGTAGATGATATCAAGAAAGCGGTTTCTCTTCATTATTCATTGAAGATTGCTGACTTGAGTTCTAAGCGCAGGACTCGGAATTTATCACTGCCTCGCCATATAGCGATGTATCTCTGTAGGAAGCATACAACTGCTTCCTATCCTGAAATTGGTTATCAATTCGGTGGGCGTGACCATTCCAGCGTAATACACGCTGCGCATGTTGTTTCTTCGAAATTATCACTTGATAATTCAATAAAAGAAGCAATTGAAGAAATTGAAAGAAAACTTTTTTCCACAAAATGAACAAGTAAAATTTGTTGTATTTGGGAATGCAAAAAAGTTAATGGTTTTTTTTGTGTTTTTTGGGGAAAATTGGGTTAAGGGTTTGGTATTGCATTAGAAAATCGGGTAAAAGTTGTGGAAAACTTATGTATTTTCTGGTTATAGCAGATCTAATAAAAGGGCCAGATTTCTTTTTGTGGAAAAGGTTTCTTTGTCTTCACAGATTAGCCCTAACTTTTCAACAGAAGTATTGTATAAATACTAAAACCTTAGCTAACTTTTAAAGAGAATTTCTTTGTATTACTAATACTACTAAATTTTTATCTAATTCAATTAGAGCAAATATGAATCTCACAATATCAAAAACAGAACTAAGTCGAGGTCTTTACCTTACACAAAGCATCGTTGAAAAAAGAACAACGATGCCAATATTAGTGAACTTATTACTGACTGCATCAAATGGAGATTTAAGTATCTCCGCTACTGATTTGGAAATTACATCTGTAGTTCGTTTAAACGCATCTGTTTCTACAAGAGGCAGCACCACAATCAATGCTAAAGTATTGGGCGATATAGTTAAAGAGCTACCAGAAGGGGATGTTAAACTCGAACTTACCGAAGCTGAGCGTTTGGAGATAAGCGCTGGAAAATCTAAGTTTCGTGTAATAGGAACTAGCAGTGAGGAGTACCCAGGATTACCAGGGGTAAACTTTGATGTAACGGGGAAAATTAAAGCTAGACAGCTTTTTGACATGATAAACAAGACTATCTATGCGGTATCACATGATGAGACTCGTTATAATTTAAGCGGCGTGTGTTTTGATACAGGGGATAGTGTAAAGGGATCAAAAAAGAAAGAAGCAGAATTGAAGATGGTAGCAACCGATGGACATCGGTTAGCAATGATCGTAAAACCGATGGAAAATATTCCTCCCATTGAGCGTGTAATAGTGCCAAGAAAGGGTCTTATTGAAATTAGGAAGCTTCTTGATACAGAAGAGGATACAGACATAGGTTTTGATGTTAGGGAGGGATTTTTAATTATTGAGTCGATGGGATGTAAGATGTCAGTTAGGCTCATTGACGGTGAATTTCCGGACTATAATCAGGTAATCCCACAAAAGAAGGGTGTCGTAGCAAATATGTCTGCAGCCAGTTTTGCGGCTGCTTTGAGAAGAGCCGTGCTAATGGTCAGCGATAAAAACAAATGTGTCAGGTTAGACTTTAATTCCGATAATGTGAGCATAAGTAGTTCTAGTCCAGAACTAGGGGATTCTAAGGAAGACCTAGCGATTCAATATAGCGGAAAGCCTATCACGATAGGTTTTAACGCGCGTTATATATTGGAATTTATTGCTTCTATTGGGGAAGAACGGCAACTTTTTATAGAGCTACATGGTGATACTGGTCCAGGCAAATTTTACGCTGAAGATGATGAAAGCTGCATTGGAATAGTAATGCCAATGCGCTTAGCATAAAGAACGGATTCTTTTGTACCTAAAACATTTAAGAGTTTCAGGGTTTAGAAATTTAACGGAGCAATCAATAGAGTTTTCTCCTGGCATTACTTTTATATGCGGCAGGAACGGTGAAGGCAAAACTAATCTTTTAGAAGCAATTTATGTATTAAGTCTTTCAAAATCCTATCGTACATCCAAACAACAAGAGTTAATTAATTGGGGTTCTGAAAAATCCGCTATATTTGGAGTGGTAAGAGATAGTCTTAATGAAACAAAACTTGCCGTTGGAATCGAGAAGGGGAAGCGAGAGCTTTTGGTTAACGACGAGAGAGTAGACTCTATTCTGAAATACTTAGGTCATCTTACAACAATAGCCTTTTCTCCCTCAGACTTGGCCCTTATAAAAGGGGGACCCTCACTTCGCCGTAAGTTTATCGACAAACACATAAACGATCTGAAACCCACCACAATGCAGCATTTCCTAAGCTATAACAAAGCGCTGGCAAACAAGTCGGTGCTATTGGCGCAAAATGATGTTGATAGGCGTGCTTTAGATTCCTGGAACGTAATTATGGCTCAAAGCGCCAGTATAATATTAGAAGAAAGATATTCATTATTAAAGAAGTTAGAAGAGGAGCTTCGGCATGAAGAAAACCGCATCGGCCTTTGTGATGGAGAGGTAGAATTAAAGCTCGACACCAACATAGCAGAGGAGTTTTTATCGAAAGATTGGAAAACTCTATTCGAATTTTACAAAAAAGTTTCATATCAAGAGTTATCAAAGAGAAGAGCAATTTTTGGGCCTCATAGAGATGAACTAATTATACGATTGGGAGGAGTTGATTCCAGAGCCTTCGCCTCTCAGGGGCAAACTAGAAGCTTGGTGCTTTCATTAAAATTTGCATTACTGCGACTTATCGAAGAAGGAAAAGGTGAAAGTCCTGTATTACTTTTAGATGATGTGGATTCCGAATTAGACAGTGAGAGGCGAGAAGCGCTTTTTGAGGCTATTTTTTCGAAAGAAAGACAGGTCATTATAACAGGGACTAATCATTCAGCACTTTCAGCTAAAGATACAAAAGATATCCAATTTCTTGGATTAAATCAGGGCAAGATTCAGAGCATAAGTTGCTAAAATCAGTGAAAAATTGCATTATTTACAAGGAATTTATAATCGTTCAAGTGGGTAGCTTTAAAAGCCAGGGACACTGTCAGAGGGAGAGCTTGTCTTCTCTCCAGCGCCAGTCATCGCAAGCCCGAGTGAAAACTTGAGGGGGCGGCAATCTAAAAATATAGATTGTAATAAACTGAACGGATTAGATTTTATTTGAGTGTATTAATGTCTGAAGTAACGAAACAGGAGAATGAAGTAGCTTATAACGGTGCGCAAATTAAAGTCCTTGAAGGGCTTGAAGCCGTACGGATGCGCCCCAGCATGTATATTGGTGATACCTTTGATAGAGGTTATCACCATTTGGTCTTTGAAGTAGTTGATAATGCAGTTGACGAAGCCCTGGCGGGTTTCTGTACTGATATTAACATTACACTTCATATAGATGGCTCAATCAGCGTGGAGGATAATGGCAGAGGTATACCAACTGATATTCATCCAACAGAAGGTGTGAGTAGTGTAGAAGTTGTAATGACTAAGCTTCACGCAGGAGGCAAATTTGAGAAAAATGCCTATAAAG
>JAAZON010000630.1 GCA_012797725.1 SAR324 cluster bacterium
GGCACTAGCTGCCTTGACTGTAATGGAGTTCCTAATGGCGGAGCCAAGAAGGATGTGTGCGGAATATGTAACGGCGATGGTACTAGCTGCCTTGACTGTGCAGGCACCCCATTTGGTGTAAGCGTCTTTGATCGCTGTGGTGTTTGTGGTGGCGATGGCCAATCATGCATTCAATGTACGGAGCAGGATTTAAGTCCTCTCCATCAACAAATGATCCAGAAGTCTAAAGAACAGAAGGGGAATGCTGACTTCTTCTTGCTTAAAGTGCTCAAATCGGATCCCAAGTATGCGAAAGCTTCAAAAAATCAGCTTCAGAGAATCTATAGAAAATTGTTAGCTGTCATGAAGAAGCTTCCAATTAGTACCAAGGAGTGTACTGAGAATCCATTCTGCACGACGCAAGATTCTCATACTACTCTTATTAATACATACAAGAACGAAGCTCTGAAAATTTACAGGATATCAAAACAGATTCTCGCTCGGCCTCAGACCACAGGAGGAGTCTGCTCCACGCCTGGGTGCGAGCAGCGTGTGAGCGCGAGAATAAGAAAGACATCCAGCATGAAGAAATATGCTTATAGACTCTACATGCAAAACATAACCCTAGCACGGCGCTTCCCGACTCAGATTACGGTCTGTGATTAGTTAGAGTAGTTCTTGTCCTGTTGGTCAAGAACTGCCAAGAAGCCCCGTAGGATGGGGCTTCTTGGGGTCTTTGCGGGCTCTACAGGTTGGAGCTGCTACCTGTCTCGCTAGAACTCAATGTTTATCTTTTGGGCGAAACAGCCCCTTTTGTAGAGATCCTAAAAAAACATTCAAATAAGCTCAGTTATTGCTTCTGCTTGCCGCAAATAGTAAGAACACACTGTAATTGAAAAACCTACTAAAGGAGGGACCCATGTTTCGAAGGATACTGTTTTCCTTATTATTAATTATTCCTGCCCAAGTATACGGCCAATGCAATAAAGATGATCCTTGCGCACCAAAGAAAGAGAAGAATTCTTGGGACAAAAGCCTGGCCACTGGCTTTAATCTGACCCAGGGAAATTCAGAGACAATGCTTCTCAATATCATGGGAACCATTCACCGCGAGACTGATCAAGATATTATTGATCTAGGAGCGCAATATAACTACGGACAAAATGAGGAAGACGGGGAGGATTCTGAAAAGAAGACCACACGAAATGATCTGAGAGCTAATGCCTCGTATGATTATTTATTCAGCGAAAGAGCTTTTGGCGGATTGGGAATGAAGTATTTGACCGATAAAATCTCAGATATCGATTATAGAGTTAATGTCGTTCCATCTGCGGGCTACTTTTTGATTAAAGATGCAGCAATAAGCTTTGCAATGAATGCTGGTCCAGCCTATACCTTTGAGAAAATTGCTGGGGACGAAAACAATTATTTCTCTCCAATGATTGGCGATAAATTTACCTGGACAATCAATTGCACATCAAAGTTGTATCAATCTGCTGATATTTTCTTTGATACTTCTGACTCGGATAACTATATGGTTAACGCAGAAGTTGGTGTTGAATCTGCATTGAGTACTATGCTTTCTTTGGTCGTGGCTCTAAGGGATAATTATGATCACCAACCGGCAGCGGGCAAGGATTCAAATGATTTGGCTTTAATGACTGCCTTAAAGGTTTTGTTCTAATTAACTAACCATAAACCGCAGAGGGCGCGGAGGCATTTTACATTCTAAGCTCTGTGCCCTCTCTGTGGTTTTAAAAAAGGTTAGAATCAAAGACAGAGATATTTTTATGTCTTTTAACTACAGAGAACGCGGAGAACACAGAGGGTATCCCAACAAGGAACTCGGGAAGATCTCAACTAGCTTCTTATCTTTGCCAAAGTGCCTAGAGACAGCTCCCAATTTATTTCGCGCTAGCGGAAAGTATACAATCAAAGAGTAGACTTGCAAGCTTCAGAGAAAAAGAGCCGCTTTAATACAAAGGGCTGCTCTAATAGAATAAAGCTTCGAGAGTTTTACCGGCTGGAGTGGGATTTGTCCAGAAGCATTCATTAGATCCGCTATAATTACATAAGAATCTTCAAGTCATTTCATTTTTCAAAGCTCTATTGAAAATAAAATCCACATGCTTTAACTGACTTTTAACATCGAAGACTTCGTCGAGCTTTGCTTTGGAAATATGCAGGGTAATGGATGGATCTTTCTCTACTCGTTCACGAAGTCCCGGCTCAGACTCCCAGGCATCAAGTGCATGTTTTTGCACGATTCTATATGCATCTTCTCGTTGCATTCCTGCTTCGACTAGGGCTACAAGCAAAGCCCCTGAGAAGATTAGGCCACGAGTGCTTTCGAGATTTGCTTTCATGCGTTCTGGATAAACTTTCAATCCACCGGCTAATTTTTTGAAACGTGATAGCATGAAGTCCATCAGAATACAGGCATCAGGCGCTATCACTCGTTCGGCAGAACTATGGCTAATATCACGCTCATGCCACAAGACTACATTCTCCATAGCGGTTTGCGCATATCCGCGAATGAGACGCGCTAGGCCGCTTAAATTCTCAGAAAGAATGGGGTTCCTTTTATGAGGCATTGCCGAGGAGCCTTTTTGGCCTCTTGTGAATTCTTCTTCTGCTTCTCTAACTTCAGTCCTCTGTAAATGTCTAATCTCTACGGTGCAACGCTCAATGGATGTGGCTAGCAATGCCAGTTCGTTGAAAAACACTGCATGACGATCTCTTGCAACAATTTGAGTCGGCACTGTTTCAGGTCGAAGTCCTAGCTGTTCCATCACATAAGCTTCGATTGCCGGATCGAGGGATCCATAAGTTCCGACAGCGCCAGCAATCTTTCCAACTTTCACTTCTGAAAGTGCAGCATCAAAGCGTTTCAAATGGCGATGCAACTCTGCATACCAATTGAGAAGTTTTAGCCCAAAAGTTGTGGGCTCTGCATGGATGCCATGGCTTCTGCCGATGCAAGGAGTATCTTTAAACTCCAAAGCACGTTCTTTCAATGTATCAATGACTTCAAGTAAACCTTTTCGAAGCAAATCCCCTGAACGTGACAATTGCACTGCAAATGAAGTGTCAAGCAAATCACTAGATGTCATACCACGGTGAAGGTATGCAGCTTCTGGCCCAGCACTTTCTACAACGCAAGTCAAAAATGCAATAACATCATGTTTAACTTCGGCCTCAATCTCCTGAATGCGCGCCACGTCAAACCTTGCTTTCTTGGAGACGCTTTCATAACTTCCCTTGGGCGCTAGTCCAAGCTCAGTCATTTTTTTTAATGCGAGCAGCTCAACTTCCAGCCAGATAGAATATTTAGACTCATCACTCCAAATAGCTTGCATTTCAGGTCGGGAATATCGTGGGATCATAGGTCTTACTCCTGCTTAGTGAATCTAGCATTCAAGTATTGTGTTGCTACATGATAGGGTAAATAGCAAAGAATTCCAATCTTTCCAAAATTAGGACGGAATACGCATAAGAATTGGCCAGATTTATTAAGATTAGTGTAGATGCTCTCGATATTGTCTAAGTGAAATTCTTATCATGTCTGCTAATGACGATCTGTATAGGTCTTAAATTTCAGCGATTAGAATGACATCGTTGCGTATTGATAAATGATAAGTGCTGAGATACTTAAAAAACAAAGGGCTGCTGCAATTAATCCAGGAAGTGCTTCGGTGATATGCTGGCGAGTATTAAATTTCATTTTCGCCCTCTACCTTCTATAGCTGCATCGCCTGAAACATTACGGATGTATCAATCTATAGAGTGATTATTTTACAGGCATCTTTGCTAAGTCCCTGGAATTATTAATGTCGAGAGTATAGTATCTTTGACATGAGCGAAACTACTAATTCAAAATCAATTGGCATGTCTTTAAAAGAAGCAGCCGAGAGGCTTGCCGCAGTATCGGAGACATCGCGCCTTGATGCTGAGCTGTTAATGCAAAAGATACTTGGGCTGGAACGCCACGAACTAATTTGCAGGCAAAATGAGTGCCTTTCGCCAGATAAAGAGGCTGCTTTTGAAGAGCTGGTCCTGAGACGAATAAAACACGAGCCGATTGCTTATATCCGGGGACTTAAGGAATTTTGGGGCATTCTTTTCGAGGTTGGGCCTGGGGTTTTGATACCAAGGCCTGCAACGGAACTTTTGGTGGAACTTGCATTGGCAGCTGCGGCGAAAATGACAGGGGAATTACATATTGCAGATTTGGGAACAGGCTCTGGAGCAATTTCAGTAGCTATTGCCTCAGAGCTTAAAAACAGAAATCGTAATTTTAAGATAGAAGCCTTGGATTGGAGTGATGAAGCATTGAGGTTCGCACAGAAGAATGTTGACAGATATGGCCTTAGAGATTTTATAAATCTAGGAAAATCAAATTGGTTTGAGGCCCTTGAGAATTCAAAGAGTTGCTTTGACATAATTGTGTCAAACCCACCTTATATTGCTGAAGATGATGAAAGTGTAATGCCAGATTTAGCTTATGAACCAAGACAAGCTCTTTTCTCGGGGCCTGAGGGGCTTGATGCAATTAGGGAGCTTCTCTTTAAGGTGCCAGAATATTTAAAAGAGGGTGGTGCCTTTTTTTGTGAATTTGGAGCAACGCAGAAAGAACTGATAGAAAACTTTATAAAGAATAACGAATTTCTCTCAAGCAATTTTGTATGTTCATTCTACAAAGATTTAAGCAATTTTGATCGAGCTTTGAAGCTTGAATTCAAGCAATTAGTCTAAGCTACTCCAAAAAGGGAAAATGGGAGCCAAACAATAACAGGTTCCATTCTTCCCGGCATTTTCTTCCTAAGTAATCAAGATGGATAGGCTAGTAGATCAACCAGTTAGCTCTCTCAAACGTTAGCCTCACTTTTGCATAAGAAATCCCACGCAGGGCATCTTGTCGGCATTTTATTGCTCGCTAGGTTTAAATGGGGGCGCCGATTCGTTAGTAGATCCGGATAATTAACCAAGCTCCCCTAAAGAGCTTAAATATTGTGCCGATTAATACTATTGAAGGGAAATATGGAATTTCAGTCATAGACTGA
>JAAZON010000631.1 GCA_012797725.1 SAR324 cluster bacterium
TGAGCCACTGGGGCATTGATGCAGAGAGGCATAAAAAATTATTCCCCATGGATATGAGGCCCCAAGCCCACGATATTATTCGAACCTGGGCTTTTGTAACAATTGCAAAGGCCTGGCTTCACGAGAGAGAAATCCCATGGAAACATGCAGTAATAAGTGGGTGGATCTTGGATCCTGATCGGAAAAAAATGAGTAAGTCTAAGGGCAATGTTGTGACCCCTTCGCATCTTCTTGACGAATATTCATCAGATGGGGTTCGTTACTGGGCTTCTAAAGCAAGACTTGGCGCCGATACCGCTTTCGATGTAGGTGTGTTTAAGATAGGACAAAAACTTGTCACTAAGTTATTTAATGCATCTCGCTTTGTCTTCTCGCATTTAGAACGCACGGGGTTGAACCCTTTGGACATTCAGGTTTCAAATATCCAACATGAATTGGATTGTACACTTATTGAACAACTTCGAAGTGTGATTGCCGAGTCAACAGAAGCTTTTGAAAAATTTGATTATGCTTCCGCGTTGCAGAACACCGAAGAAGCCTTCTGGAGTTTCTGCGACAATTACCTTGAACTTGTCAAAAAACGCTCATATCTCGAAGAAGATTGTCCCGAACGCCGTTCCGCAATGGCTACGCTCGCTTGGTCACTAAAGAGCTTTCTTAGGCTCTTTGATCCATTTCTTCCTTATGTGACGGAGGAGCTGTGGTCAACATCATTTGCCGGTACAGGGAACAGTGCTTCAGTTCATACATCTAGATGGCCCACTGTGGAAGAAATTAAAGAGGTACGTACTCCAAAGAATAAAAAGAGTTGGGAAGCAATAGTTGATGTCATTAGCAAAGTCAGAGGAGCAAAGACTCTAGCTCAAAAAAGCTTAAAGTGGCCTGTGAAAAAGCTTATCATTGAAGGTTCAGAAGAATCTTGTACTGCACTCTCAACAGTGCTGGGAGATCTTGCAGATGGCTCCAATGTATCACTTGAGTCAATCAACTTAAAACATTCTTCCGATTCTGAAAACACAGAAGGGCTTTTTAATGTTGAGGTTATTCTTGCGGAGCAAGAAGGCTAAAAAGGATTCACTTGGCGAATATTATTTCAAAGTGGAGTTATTACGGAATTTCAATTCTAAGTTTATTATTTGGAATTAAGGCTCCATTTCGTACAATAAGAATATTTTGTCAAAAAGAACAAAGAGAGAAATTCAAGGTTGAGTTGTGGTCTGGTTTGGTTTTTTTTGTCCGATCAAAGATCGATCTTTGGATTTTAAAAGAGACCTGCATTGACAAGTGTTATGAATTTTCAAGATTGATGCCCTTAGAGGTGTCAGTAATAATTGATATTGGTGCTGCGTTTGGGGATTTCTCTGTATGGATTGCCAAGAAGTTCCCGGAGGCTAAAGTGTATTCATTTGAACCTTTTCCTGAATCGTTTGCACTCCTTGAGCAGAATCTGAAACAAAACTCAGTTGAAAATGTGGAGGCATTACCCTTATTTGCCAGCGCAGAGAAAAGGGAGTTTTGCATAAATTCTGTTTTCCAAGGCGATCCTGGTAACTTTTCGGTCTTAGCTCTTGGTTCCATTGCCAATGCTTCAACAGACAGTGCAATACGAGTAGAAGCTATTTCTTTTAAAGACTTCCTAAGAAATTTGCCAGGATATTGTGATATATTAAAAATGGACTGTGAGGGTGCTGAGTTTGAGATTCTTCAATCGCTAGATTCGAATGATCTGCGGAAAATAAGATATATAGCTCTCGAATATCATAATGGCATCACAAAATATTCAGATTTTGATTTACGTCTCATGCTTGAACAAGCAGGTTTTGAAGTTCACTTGAAGCCCAATCCTGTGCATTCCGATATAGGACTACTTTTCGCCGGACAAAAAGATTCTAAGACCAGAGATTCTTAGCTTTTCTGGAGCACTCCACATTAGAAATGCCCGGAATTAATTCCGGATATTTCTAATGTACGCTACTGAGGCTATCGAGGCGACTTCGTCGGTGAGCAATGAGCGCTGTGCACTGCATAACCGCTCGATGAGCTGCTCTTATGATTTTGCGATCCATTGATTGAAGAGTGGGTCCTTAAGGACGCCCCAGATCGCCTCAATGCTGCGTCGGCCGATTGGATCTTACCTCCCTGCGCAGACACAGATTCGCCTTATTTTTTGGCTTCCTTCAGGCTTGCAAGATTAAGCCTCGGCGGAGTTGTGTCGCTAGTACCACTTAACAATGATAATCGACAGTGAAAAGACTTATCCAAAGCAGCATTAGCCTTCACATCTGAAGTGACTTGGATTTTGTCTAATTGTTGAAACTACAACCCACTATGTGATAAATTAAAAACCCTTATTTTTGTTAACCTCTATTGGCGTCCAATGAAGAATTTAACCAAAGTCTCCGACTTATGTGAACCTGATGTTGAACGGCTCCTCGAATCCGCCTTTAGGTTCAAAGAACTTCATGACAAGGGTATTCGAAGAGAGAAAATACTTGATGGCCTTGTAATTGCAATGATTTTCGAAAAGCCCTCGCTTCGTACTAAAGTTGCATTTGAGGTGGCTGCTTCTTTTTTAGGGGCTGTACCAATATTTCTTTCAAGTTCCCAGATTCTTGCAAGTGGGCAGAATGAAGTTGGGCGTGAATCCATTCCCGATATCGGCAGAAACTTGGAACGCTTCTGCGATCTAATAATTGCCCGAGTTTATAGCCACCGAACCATAGAGGAACTATCGGGTATAGTCCGATGTCCTTTAATTAATGCACTTTGCGACAGGCATCATCCTACACAAGCACTTGCGGATCTGATGGCGATAAGAATGCATAAGCAGATGCAAGACTCGCTTAAGGTTGCATTTATCGGTGATGGAAATAATGTGGCAACATCTTTAATGCAAATATGTGCCCTATCAGGGCTTAATTTTTCAATTGCTTCACCAGAAGGTTTTGAAATACCCCCTGTAGAGCGAGAGATAGCTTTTAATTTTGCCAAGAACTACAGAACTAATGTCGAATTTCTCAGATCCGCACAAGATGCTGTTAATGACGCAGACGTTGTCTATACAGATACCTTTGTTTCAATGGGCCAAGAAGGGGAAAAAACAAAGCGACGTGAAGCATTTCAAGGTTATCAAGTGAATGAGACATTGATGAGTAAAGCGAAGCCGGATGCGGTTTTTATGCATTGCCTCCCCGCTCACCGAGGTGAAGAGGTTACTGACGAAGTCATGGATTCAAAACAGTCCATTGTTTTTGACCAGGCTGAATGTCGCCTACATATAGCAAAGGCTCTTCTTTGTATGATGCTTGATTCAAGGCACTGATAAGCAAACAACTGGCTTGTTTCTTGGAGCTTAAGTCCAACGATTTTGAATAATGGCGGATTATATCAGACATTTCTTGACCGTAATGAAGGAGCAGCGATAACCATTCATTCTGGATCTGTCTTGGATGCAATGGCTGAATTTCCGTATGGTTCTTTTATTCGTAATTCCTGTTTGAACTCTATCTATTTCTTAGGCCTTTTTGACA
>JAAZON010000632.1 GCA_012797725.1 SAR324 cluster bacterium
ATTTTGCGTAATGTATCGGAGGCATCGTTATCTGGGCCAAGGTAGACTAGTTCAAAATCTTTATCGTTTTTCTCACTGTTCACAGGAAACTTATCGCCTATTTTTTCGATTATGACTCAAGAGTTAAATTTCTTCTCCATGATTATTGATGTGACAAGCACTTGAAAAGATGCCCTTTTTAGATTCTCAAACAAGAAACGCGGTTATAAATCTGATATTTTCTAGGCAAGCATCTTGTGTTCAATGTCGCTACCTAGAGCTATTGTCTCAGAAAGACTCTCAAGCTGAGCTTAGTGATAAGGAAATCTCAGGACTGCTCTCACTGGCGGAGAGGGCGCATATTTTTAAAAAGTCTTTTCAGGATGAAAGCTTGCAACAAATAAAGGATTGGGAAAAGAGGGGGATAAGATTGTTGGATTTTAACAGTCCAGCGTATCCAAATAGTCTTCGAACAATTTATGCGCCTCCGTTAGTTCTATATTGCAAGGGTAGGCTTCCTGAGAAATGGGAGGAGCGGCCTTGTATTTCAATAGTGGGAAGCAGGAAACCTGATTGTGAAGGCTTGGAACTTGCACGTTCGTTTGGATTGTCATGCGCAAATTCTGGTTTATGTGTGGTAAGTGGAATAGCAATGGGCATAGATGCTGCGGCGCATGAGGGCGCTCTGGAATCTATTCTTGATTTCCCAACAATTGCAGTTCTTGGACAAGGCGTAGATCTTATCTATCCCGTGGTGAATGCAAATCTTTATACCAGACTAGTGGAGCGTGGAGGGCTAATATTAAGTCAGTTTGAACCGGGAACTAAACCTTTTCCTGCGAATTTCTTAAATCGCAATAGAATCATTGCAGGCCTTTCAGTGGGTATTATAGTCATTGAAGCAGGACTAAAGAGTGGCTCCTTGGTAACGGCGCGCTATGGGCTTGAAGAGGGCAGGGAAGTGATGGTGTTGCCAGGCAACGTAAGCAATCCTCATTATGAAGGATCAAATTCTTTGATTCGCGATGGGGCTCACCTGGTTCGTTCTGTCGATGATGTAATGGAGGTCATAGGCTGGACGAAAAAAAGTCAGGCAAGTTCTGTGACGAAAGCACTCCCATTTTCAGCAGATCAACAAAAACTCATTGATTTGCTTCGTCATTCAGAAACTTTGCATTATGATACCTTAGCTAGAGAATTTTCAGATCCAAGTACCTTTGCGCGTGAGATCTTGCAGCTTGAACTTCTTGACATAATTTCACGAAGGCCAGGAAATTATCTTGCATTGCAGCCGCAATATCGTCATGAAAATTGACTTAAATCCTTATTTTGTATAGGATTTTGCTTCGCTTTTCATGGTGGATGTAGCTTCCGCCTTCGTCCTTTCAGGCGCTTCCTCCTTCGCCCCTTCGGGTGCTACGGAGGACGAGTCGGAGGGCAGGCAGTGCAGATCCTACAATATGTTAACAGTTGTTGGCTCTGTGGTACCAGATAGTTTCGTGGTGGATGTAGCTTCCTACTTCGCGCTGGCTTATGCCAGCTGCTTCGTAGGACGGGTAGTGCAGATCCTACAATATGTTAACAGTTGTTGGCTCTGTGGTACCAGATAGTTTCGTGGTGGATGTAGCTCAGTTGGTTAGAGCATCGGATTGTGGATCCGAGGGTCGTGGGTTCAAGTCCCATCTTCCACCCCATTACAAAATTGACATTTCAAGAAAGCTCTAGAAATTTCTTGAAATGTCAATTTAAACTCACTTCTTCCAATTCAAAGTTTTTGGATCCCAAGATTTAGCATCTTCCGTTGCAAACATAGACATGATGAGCCTTTTAATTATGGGCACTATCTGACTCAGAGCCAGGGATTCATTCGCAAGCAACTTCCCTTTTCTCACGAATGCCGTCCACTGTGCCAACTTTGTAGAGTCTTCCGCAAATTCTGCCGTTAGCGCCAAAGGTGTTGCCGATGGGAGCGGAGTATCTCGCCTTTTGAACGTAGATTGAATAGCATTTCTCAATGCATTTGCTTCAAACGTGTAGGTAGTTGCCAATACCCAAATATCATAAAAATCCTTCATCCGACTGTTTGCTATACCCCGATGAACCATGGCATGGAACTTTTCAGCGATTACGGTCTCTTTTGAATATGCACGCAACTTTGGACTGGGCAAGTCTAGCAATGTTGGATAATCAATATTAAGTGGAGCAGGAATAATTGAGTCTCCAAAGCCGATATCGATTTGAAGTGGAATGCGAGCCGAGTCTAATGTGGCAGTCAGGGTTGCTCTGAGCCCTTGATATTCATCCTCCTCTTTGATGCGTTCTAGCAGAATAGAATCAACCTGAAAAAGTATGCCATCATCCGATAAATTGTGCTTACAGATCTCCCTTATGGCTTCTGTAAAATAGACAATGTCAGGCTCACCAAAGCTGAGCAGGTCGAGGTCTCTTGTGGGGCGGTGCATTGCGCCTCCCCACACTTGAAACAACATGGCGCCTTTGAGCACAAAATCATTAGAATATTTTGATTGAGAAAGACGGTAAAGAAATCTCTCCAGTGCAAAGCGAGTAAGTACCAGTTGGAATTCAATCTTTTGTTCTCTGGCTATGTTTAGTAAGCGTTGCCTGATAGATGCAGCGGAGTTCTTGCCTGACTTCATACAATCGATTCCAGATATGGGCGCATCACATTAGCAACACGGCAAACTTTAGCGGCTTTATGGAGATCGTCCAGTGAAGCTTTCTTTTTTGACCAGACAGCTCGAAGAGCTTCAATTGCAACATCAAGCCCGATTTTATTTCGGTATTTGAAGCAATCTGCCACCGTCTTGGCAGGCGAATAAACCTTAATGACAGTGCCGCCTATTTTGTGTTTCTCAACCCCGTAGGAAAGGGCAGACTTTGAAAACCTGCAAATTCTTAGCGGAGGGAGGTCTCCACTGGGACTGCGAGCTTTAACATCAATTGCAAGCCAAACTTCAAATGGAAGCTGAGTAGTAATCTTATGAAATTGTAGAGCTGATAGAAGGCACACCACCCCGTGTGGCATTCGCTTGCTGACTTCGATGAGAGTCTGATGCTCGTTAACATTCGCATCTTTGAGTGTGTAAATTCCTCGGCTGGGTCTTTCAAGAAATCCATCATGGAATAGTTTGTTAAGGTAGACAGCTGAGACACCAATTTTCTCAAGGTCTCTCGGACGAACTACGCCATTCTTTCTGAAGAGCTTAATTACTTTCTGAAGTTTCGTTGATACCATATTAGTAAGATAATGTCGGTATATATTAATAACTACCTACACTATCTTACTATAAGTGGAGCTCCGCGACTAGCTAATTCTCTGTATTTATTTAATTTATACCTATTTCAGGAGCTTTCAGAATTGCCCAAAAATTAGATGCAAAATGGATGCACGATTTCATAAAACCCATAAAAACAAGGGTTTCAGAGGGCTCAGATACTCCACCCCATCATTCTCCCCTTTCCACAAAGAAACTCTGTAGTCCTCAGAAATGGATTGTTGGCAACTCATTTTCGGCAATAGCCGGGCATGCGGTGCGGAAAGGGAAGAATAGCCTCGACTCTTGTATCGACTCATGAGCGCGAAGCGAATGAGGCGGACAGGACAAATGGTGGGCAAATACATTCTTTTTAGGAAACTTCTTCTCGATTTCTCCGATTACTCCTATGAAATGTACTACACGTATATCCTCAAGAGCCAAAGCCTTGAAGCTTCACGAAGCGAAGGGTCGGGGGAATCTACCAAAAACCACTTTTATGTCGACTGCACATCCACCTTGCATCGCCGTTTCTGTGAACATAGTCGTGGTGACTGTTTTCACATCGCTCAGTCCCGCCCATGGAAGATTAGCAATTTCACTGCTTTCTTAACACGTGCAAAGGCCGAGGAATTTGAGCGTTATTTGAAGACGTGTTCTGGAAGAAAATTTCAGCGGAGACATTCCAGTGAATGAATTGTAATATGAGTTCCACTTAAGATCTCAAACAACTTTTTTCTCAAATCTTCGATCACTATATCGGAGCTTCTCATGCACATCGTCTATCCGCTTTGCTGCAAGAAGAATCCGTGCAGAGTACATATCAGTCTCCACCCGACCTGAAAGCCAGCGTGGAGTCGAAACCACAGGTCATTTTGTTGCCACTAACAAGATGATTGAATTCGATAAGGGCGGCGAAACGGTCGAGCTTTATGAGTCAAGAAGGATTAGGAAGTTCCATAAGTTAAGGAATCGGAGTGTATGAGCAAAAAAAGCCAATAATAGCGTAAAGGAGAGAGGGTTCCTTCCGATCCTAGAAACCATGCTCAGGTGCCATGTTCGTTCCAAGTATTAGCTAGTGCTTTGCCAGAATGAAGTTAGCAATCTCACGTCCTAATTAGTATCAATCTCCGCCCAAAAATGGGGAGTCATTAAATCCCCTAGAATTCGGTGCCGAAGCGGGCTTGGATGTGGGTCGAAGCTCAAGGTGAGGTCCTTGGCTGCAATGCCTCGAGCTTCCATTGCTCTCAACAACCCTTCTCTTAGCTCAATAATACGAACGCCAGAGTGCTTTTTAAGTGAGGGAAGTCTTGCAAGGTATTTTTTTTGACCTTTTTTGGGGTTCATTGCAAAGAAAAAGGGAATGCCCATCGATTCGGTTTTTTGAGCAAGTTTATTTAGCATTGTGTTGGGACTCCAGCCTTGCATCTGAACAAGTTGCTCCTGGGCATGTGGATGGGCCGCATTCCATGTAAGACGGGAGAATTCTAGGGCAGAAAACAATCCGCCCGTCTTTGAAGATTCGCGAATATCCTGGACAAAAAAAGGCAAGCCGAAATCATTCTCGACAAAGTACAAAAGCACTGCGTCAGGAGAGAAGCAAAGCCCTTTCTCCATGAAAAGCATCACTTCCTGGAAAGTCGAATAGCCTGGAACTGCTAAGTTCAGTACCTCAATTTTAGGATGTCCCATGAAAATATGATTAAGATTCTTCTCTAGTACCGATGCAAAGCTTTCATTTTCTTCAACACCCCAGCCAAAGGCAAAAGAGTCCCCGAGCAAGACAATACGATAAGTATCTATCCCTTTTTCAAGAGGATATTCTGGACCACGCATACCAAAAGAATTAGTTCTAACTTTTGCCCGCATGAACTTAACGTCCAAGTGTGGTTTTAAGACATAAATGATTTGATCATCAGCATGAGGAAGGACTAGATCTCCAAGACTTGTGCCTTTACGTTGTTCTGAAGACGATGTATTAAGCATTTCCCTTCGAAGCTGATCGAGGCTTTCAAACTCTGAACCGCGTTTGTTAAATGCCAAGATCTTCAAGGCAATTTCTGCACCAATCAAACCAATAGCAAGGCCAAAAAGGATTAGAACTACATGGATAAGATATTTTTTAAATTTGGACATTGGGAAACTGTAATTTCTTGAGGATTGCTTGTCAAAATCCCTTATTAATTCTCGACGTTAAGAAGCTCCACTTCAAATATTAGATCTTTGTTTGGGGGAACAGCTGCGCCAGCACCTCTTTCCCCAAATCCTAAATGGGCAGGGACTTGAAGCCGTCTTAAGCCACCAACTTTCATGCCGATAATTCCTTGTTCTAGCCCTGGAATAACAAGCTCATGCCCGAGACGAAAGACATAGGCTTTGCGGCGATCGTAAGAATTATCGAACATAACCCTCTTGCCATCTTTCCTAAGCGTCCAGGCTTTATAGTGTATCGTTACAACCTGTCCAGAAGAAGCTTCGGCTCCACTTCCGATGGTTAAATCTTCAATTGCGACTGCAATTGGAGCAGGATCAGCCTCAGCAGGAGAGATAAAGAAACATAAAAATAGAACAAGAAAAATACAGTGCACCATGTGCCTCATAATATTTAGAATACATGAAATTATAGGAACAAAACAGTTGTAGGGGAAAGCCTCTACCCTAATTTTCTGGCTTTTATTGTAATTTATCGTAGTGGATTCAGCGTGCCAATGTACATCCTTAATCTTACACAAAGCAATGGAGTGCTTGAGTGCCAAGAGATGTTGCGATACTAATGAAGAATGGTCCGAAAGCATCTTACAGTGATTGCAGTCCCACTCTTTGGGTTATTAGCTGGACTCCTTGTAGTTGAGCTTGGATTTCGCTTAATAGAAGGCCGCTTGGAGAAGAAAGTCTGGAGCGATAGGCCAACTTTTTATTTCGCACCGGAAAAATCGCATACTCTTCAGGACTATCCATACAACGCAAAAAAAGCACCCAATACATTTCGCATAGCTGTGATCGGGGACTCTTTTGCATTTGCTCCTCATATGCAGTTTACGGATGCCTTCCCTAAGAAAATCGAGCAGATGCTCAATCTCAATGACACATCAAAAAGAGCAGAGGTTATAAATTTTGGCGTTTCTGCAGCGTCAACAGCGCATGAAGTTCCGCTAGTAAGACAGGCAATTAAAGAAGAAGCCGATTTGATCATCATGCAGATAACTCTGAATGACCCAGAGATTAAGCATCGCATGCCTGTAGGAGTAACTGATACTAGCCGTTTCGCCCCATATGAACCTCAGGGTGCAGCTGCCTGGGTAATGAGACGTCTTCATATCGTGAAATTTATTGTGAAGCGTATTCACAACTCTCAAAGCAGGAGAGACTATATAGAATATTTTAAGAGTCTTTATGAGAATCCTAAGAGCTGGATGTCTTTTAAAAACGCATGGAGACAAATTTCGGCTGAAGGGAGAAAGAGTAATACCAGAATAGTGGCTGTGATATTTCCGCTCTTTGGTCTTCCATTTGATGAGCATTATCCGCTATCAGCAGTTCATGAGAAGATATTGAAATTGTTAAAGGCGCTTGGCATCGAAGCTTTAGATATCTCTGAGATTTATGAAAGGATTCCACTTGAGCACTTGCAGGTTTTACCTAATATTGATCGACATCCAAATGAAATTGCTCACCGCATGGCGGCAGAACGCATTTATTCCTGGTTGGTAGAAATAGGCGCGCTACCATCCGAATTTCAGATTAAGAAGAGATTCAAGCAAAGAACCCGAATAATATTCGAAGAGCCTTGTGATCCATTGAAACCCGATTGCAGTTAGACAGTTCGCCAAAATTCCTGTCCTCGAATTCAACATTGTTCTTAGAGATCTTTGAGATTGGAGTGCTCAATAAAGTAAACTCTTCCATCTGGTAAGCCGATCTTTTCAAGATGATTGCCGTTTTCTAGCTCCATGTCGAGGTAAATAAATTCATCTCGTATTACCTGGGCCTTAGGATCTACTTCGAAGTAAAGGCCCTCATAGGCTGCGACCCTGCTTCTTAGTGGCCTTACCCCTTGCTCTGAGCAGAAATTCCTAAATCCACGCTCCCAAAGGAGATCCATAAGCTGTTTTTGGTTTTGTTGAGACATCGCCCGTTTTTCGAGGGAAGCAAGAAAGTCCTCATGGCTCGCATTTACTGGTTCGGAAGCGGATATGTCTGCTCTGAGGTCTTGGTCTTTAGGGTTTCTAAATATTGTTCGCATGGCATCCACTTTCTAGGCTTTCAAGCATTAGGATGCCTTAGCTTAGGGTGCCGTAGCGGTGTTTTTTCACAAGGATTTAATTGTCAAAGTCGCTCTTCTAAGCTACTACTAATAGACTAAAAATGAACCGTGACTCAAGTAGAGGCGAGAAAAATAGCAAGATATCTAAGTTTAGGCTCTATAAAAGTGCTGGCAACTTGAGAATTAGACTGAAAATCGACATAGTTGTGAACGTTTATTCTACAAGTTTGCAAGAAAGTTGTTTGGCTTATTGCTCCGTGGGCAACTATGAAGATCGGATACTACTTATTTAAGCTATTTCCAAAGAAGCTTTTTAGCTATCTCTTTGGTAAGCTCATGCATATTGAACTGCCCAGATTTCTTCATATGCCACTTCTAAAAACCTTCGTATGGGCTTACAAAATAGATAGCCAAGAAGCCGAAGCTCCTCTTTCTCATTATAAATCTCTTGGTGCTTTTTTTGTTCGTGAACTTAAAGACAAAAGCCGCCCCCTTGGGGCTTCTCCATTTAGCCCAGTTGATGGGGTCTTAAGGGATCTTGGGATCATTAGTCAAGGGCAGCTTCCTCAGATAAAGGGGGAGTCTTATTCAGTAGAAAAGCTTTTGCAGGACTCAAATAGTGCTCGGAGATTTGAGGAGGGTTTGTTTTTTAATTTTTATTTATCACCACGTGATTATCATCATGTGCATTATCCGCAAAGTGGAGCAGTTGTCTCTTCTCGTTACATTCCAGGGCACTTGTGGCCCGTGAATCGATGGTCTCTTAAGAATGTCGAAGGTGTTTTTGCCCAGAATGAAAGAGTTGTTACATATCTCGAAACAGAATTCGGATTAATCGCCGTTGTGATGGTAGCAGCGTTTAATGTTGGAAGAATTAGTGTCTCTTATGATACTTTTGAAACAAACCAAATATTCCAATTTAGAAGCCCGAAGGGTTTTTCGGCAGTATACAATCCACCTAAAGAAGTCAGGGCCGGGGAGCGCTTGGGAACCTTCCATTTAGGCTCAAGTGTTGTCATCTTAATAGAAGCATCGTCTTCACTTTGCAAGAGAGAGTTTGGAATTCAAGCTCCTGCCAATGTTTTTTATGGGCAGAGTTTGTTTTCTTGATATAACTAGTACACCGTTCAGACAGTATTCTCGCCAAAGCAATTGGTCGGCCGCTTGGGTCTTACTTCTCTGCGCAGACACAGACTGGTCTTGTTATTTGGTTCCCTGTGGTCGCTAGTGCCGCTTAGCAATGATAGTCGACAGTGAAAAGACTTCTTGTGAAAGCGGCACTAGGGATGCCAATCTTTGCATCGAGATTGTATTTGAATTATCATCTTGGCCTTCTGCGCCTTAGAGGGGCATAAGGATGAACGAAGGACAAGTAACGTTAAAAGCAGTAGGGATATGGATCCATCTATTAAAAACGAAATTGAAAGAGAGACGGCACTTCGTCGCACATTTGCGATAATAAGTCATCCAGATGCCGGCAAAACTACATTGACAGAAAAGCTCCTGCTCTATTCAGGCATGATTCGGACCGCCGGGATGGTTCGAGCGCGTAAAGGTGGAAAAAGTACAAGTTCAGATTGGATGTCAATTGAACAGGAAAGGGGGATCTCAATTTCAGCGTCGGCTATGCAGTTTCCATACAAGGGTGCAATCATCAATGTTCTTGACACTCCAGGGCATCAAGATTTTAGTGAGGATACATATCGGACATTAACTGCTGCTGATAGTGCGGTAATGGTTCTGGATGCCGGGAAAGGTGTGGAGATGCAAACTCGGAAGCTATTCGGAGTTTGTCGAATCAGAGGCATTCCAATTCTTAGTTTCATTAACAAGATGGATTTGCCAAGCAAGGAACCTTTGGATCTTCTGCACGAGATTGAAGACGTTCTGGGCATCCATGCTGTTGCAATGGATTGGCCTGTTGGTTTTGCACGGCAATTCGTCGGCGTGGCAGATGTTGAAAGTAAACAACTTAGCTTCTTTGAACGGGCAGAAAGTGGGGCCAAATCAGCATTTAAAACGCTTAGTCTTTCAGAAGTCGCGGATGAATTGGAAGCGTCAGTTGTGAATAAGCTTCGAGAAGACCTTGAACTTCTTTCTATTGCCGGCAACGAATTCGACATGGACGAATTTCTGGCTGGTAAACAAACTCCTGTTTTTTTTGGTTCTGCACTTACAAACTTCGGAGTTGAGCCGTTTTTCGATCGTTTTGTGCAATTAGCTCCAGCCCCTAGACCTCAACATGTAATCGGAATGTCTGGAGAAGACAGGATAATTGATCCTGTTGATGAGGAATTTTCAGGTTTTGTATTTAAACTTCAGGCAAATATTGACCCAAAACACAGAGATTGTATGGCGTTTATTCGCATATGTTCAGGCCGTTTTGAGCGAGATATGACAGTGATTCACGAGCCGACGGGACAGGAGTATCGTCTTTCACGCTCCTATAGTCTCTTTGCACGGGACAGAAATACTGTGGATTATGGATACCCAGGAGATATTGTTGGTGTCAATAATCCAGGGTGCTTCGCGATAGGAGATACCATTTCTCTGAAAAAAGAATTTAAGTTTTACCCTATGCCAAAGTTTGCACCTGAATTGGTTGCAAGAATCCGGCCTGCCGATGTTATGCGCTTGAAGGCGTTCGAAAAAGGCATGGAACAGTTTGCAAACGAAGGAACGGTTCAAATCCTTTATCCTTTGGATGATTCTTCAAGCTCCTATGTTGCAGCAGTCGGAAAACTTCAATTTGATGTATTGCAATATCGGATGCAAGAAGAATACAGGGTGGATACAAGGCTTGAAATGCTCTCTGTAAAACATTGCGCTTATTTGAAGGGAGATCCGGAAACTTTCAAGAAGACTCAAAATTCACTGCTTGCAAGAGATAAGGACGGAAAAGTCCTTGTGCTCTTCTCTGGAGATTGGGAGAAGCGCTACTTGTTGGAACAAAACCCGGAGCACGATTTTGAAGAATTCTTGCCATAAAAATAAGAATTGAAGAAATTGTAGTGTCTATGCTTGGGATAAGCACTAGAAAATCCTGGCAGATGGCACTAAAGATCACGAAGACGGCTTGAGACTATAAGAGTAGATTTTTTCTGAAGCACATTGCACCAAAGTGCAGAAAAGCGAATATATGTCCAATACTAGAGATCTGCCTATCTGCCAATGAATGGGACTGTTGCTAAAAAGATAGAAATCTTAACTAAATGTCTCGTGTGGATGAAGAATTGGTATGCTTTGCCGGTTATTTCATGGATAAACGCAGATCGTAGTTTTGAGGGTAGATGTTTTCAAGAAGCAGCTGATCTTTACTTGAAGGGATTTTCTAGGAACAAGAGACATCCTGCCGCTACCGTTATCTCACTGAAGCTTGCCTATTGCCAATGTAAGCTTGGGCAGCATAGAGAAGCCATAAAAACATTTCGGCGGAGCTTAGAACTGAATAATAAATCCCGCGAGACTTATATACGTCTAGCACGCCTTGAGCTATGGCTTTGTCAGGCAGAGCATGCGTACAAAACATTGAAACAAGCAGTTTCAATAATTGGCCCAGATGCAGAAAGCGCTGCTCTTCTATTAATCGCAGCCTTGGACTCCAATGCTCCGCAAAGAGACATTTCCGAAGCCTATGTTATCGTAAGACGTTTTGTGGGCGTGGGGAGTGAGACGCCATTGGTAAGTCTTGCAGTAGCTCGTTATGATTTCGCCAATGGTCTTAAGAATAAGGCCAAATCTGCGATAATGGCCCTTTGTGAAAAGAAGAATGCTCCGCTTGAGGCCTTCATTACAATGGGAGAGATTCTTTTAGGGGAAGGTAATATTAGCGCTGCAAAGCTCTATCTGCGTGAGGCCTTGGCTCTTAATCCTCAACATCCAAAAACACAAACTCTGCTTGCGGAATCTTATTTAACTGAAAGTCCTGGGCGCTCGCCCGAATATGCGCTGCAGCTTGCATCCAATGCCTGTCGGAGCAGCTTTTGGGAGAACCTTCATTCTATGCAAGTGCTTGCAGAGGCTTATTATCAATGTGGTAAAAGGACAGACGCTGTTCTTGTTGCTAATAAAGTTAGAAGTGTGGGACTTGAGAAATTGCGGCGAGAGAAGCTGAGCACTCAACCTTAAGCTTGAAATCTTGAATTATTTAGTCATGTTTGATACAATTCCATAATTATGTGAGAATACGGAAGAAAATATTTTGCTTCTCAAAGTTGTAGCCGTTCAGCTTCGGAAAGCTTTTGTCTTGGCGGAATAAGGCCAGTTTTTTTGTGAACAACCATTTATTGGAAATGAAGTGTATATGACGCAGACCAAGCTTCTTGAGATTAAAGATCTTTATGCCTCAATTGAGAGTGGACAAATCATAAGGGGCCTAAGCCTTGATGTTAGGCCAGGCGAGATCCATGCGATTATGGGACCTAACGGAAGTGGCAAATCGACTTTGGCCAAAGTTCTTGCGGGACACCCATCTTATATGGTTGATAGCGGCGAAGTGCTTCTAAATGGTGAGAATGTTTTGGAAATGAGCCCAGATGAGAGATCGAAAAAGGGATTATTCCTGGCCTTTCAATATCCTCAAGAGATCCCAGGGGTTTCGATATTGAATTTCTTAAGAACAGCGGTAAATGCGCGTTTGGGCAAAGATATGTCGGTCATGGAATTTCGAAAGTTGCTTTATGAAAAGATGGATATGCTGAGCATGGATCGGAAGTTTGCAACTCGCTTCGTAAATGATGGCTTCAGTGGTGGAGAGAAAAAGCGTAATGAGATTCTTCAAATGGCTTTGCTTCAACCAAGCCTTGCAGTTTTAGATGAGACAGATTCAGGCCTTGATATAGACGCTTTAAGAATTGTTTCCCAAGGGGTGAACAAAATAATGGAAGAGGCAAACCCAAAGCCAGGCGTCCTTGTGATTACTCACTACAATAGAATTCTTAACTATATTCAACCAGATTATGTCCATGTACTTTATATGGGACAAATAATTAAATCCGGAAGCAGTGACTTGGCCCTTGAATTGGAAGAGCGGGGGTATGACTGGCTGATTGAAGGCCGACAAGCTGGCGCTGCTGTTTGATAGGATCCCATTGACTGGAGTGATGAGGAAATTTTAAGAAGATGAAAGAATCCCCTGAAGTGAAGAAACTAGGAACGACTCCATTAACCAGAGAAGCTTTTGATGCTCTTTCAAGAAGGGCACCTAAGGACAAGGTGCTTCAGAAACTTAGAGAGTATGCATTCACGAAAATAGAGTCCATTCCTTTTGTTTCGAATACACACCCCTTGTGGAGGCACACAAAACCTGAACTTTTTGATTTCGGTCGGGTACTTTCAGCTAGTCCCACTCCAGTTGAACTTCAAGTGTTTAACGGAGACTCCGCTGTTGTCAAAGGAGTTGAGTTGTTGAATTCCACCGATGTCTCAAGCATTCCGGACTCGATAGTATCTGAACTCTTCTTTGCGGACAAGAACAGCATCGATGAGGATGCTTCGAATTATCTCCAACTAGCAGTTACATTGAATACCGCTTTTCTTCGAGTTCGAAAAAACACAGATGTTAAAGAAATACTGCGCTTGTCATATCCTATTGAAGCAGAAGCTTGTCAAACGCCATTAGTTGTTGTGCTGCTTGAAGAGGGGGCCAGTCTGACATTGTTTGAAGATCTTTCAGGCGGTAAGGAGGCCTTTGTGTTTCCCCGATTTGAGATAATTCTTAGAGATAACACCCACTTCAATTTAGTATCTCAGAATAGACTCGAAGAGGATTCAAGATATCTAGCGAGGCACAGGCTTCATGCTGGGCGAGATGTGAACGCAAGCATCTTCCATTCCATGATTGGGGCTGGAGTTGCACGTTTGGATTTAGAATGCCGCATGCTGGGCTCTGGAACCGCCCTTGATATTGCATCGGTTTATATAGCTGATGGGCACAGGCATGTTGACATACATACTGTGCAAGATCATTTGTTTCCACACTGCAGATCAGATTTATTAAGCAAGGGCATACTACATCAAAAAGGACGTAGCGTTTATCATGGCTATATCAAGGTGGCTGAAGGGGCGCAGCGCACCGATGCTTACCAGACGAATCGGAACCTGGTATTTTCCAAAGAAGCTCGTGCTGATTCCATACCCAATCTTCAAATTAAAGCAAATGACGTTAAATGCTCTCATGGAGCAACTGTGGGAGAAGTCAGCGAAGATGAGCTTTTTTATCTTATGACAAGAGGATTATCCAAAGTTGAGGCGGAAAATTTGTTAGTGCAAGGCTTTCTGGACGAGGCAATAATGAGGATTAAAGATGAGACACTTCTGTCCTTAATACATGAGCAGGTTATGCAAAGGATTGAATATGACCGCAAAGGCAGTTGCGAAAATATCTGATTTTGATGATTCGAAGATGTTGGCAATCGAATTTGATGGGATGCCAATTGTCTTGATACTTGAAAAAGACGGAAGTGTGAGTGCGCTCCATGATTGTTGCAGCCATGAAGAAGTCAAACTTTCGGAAGGTGCTGTTGAAAGCGGGGAAATCACTTGTTTGAGACATGGAGCCCGCTTTGAAACAAAAACAGGGAAACAGCTCTGCCTTCCAGCGGTAAGGCCGGTGAAGTCATATTCATGTGCAGTGCAAGAAGGGCTGGTCTATCTTGATATTTCCGGATAAACTATCATCGTTATGTAATCAAAAGCGGGCCTAATTCTAATAAAAAAGAGGGAGTGCAATCATGTATGCACTAAAAAATGTTACCGATTCTGTAAAAGATTTCCTGCTGAAAGCCAAAGAAGTGGCTAACGAGATATTGGTCAACTTGGGTGAAACTAAGGAAGATGTATTAATTCCCCGCACAGATAATGTGTTTGCAGATGAAAGTCGAAAAGGGAAAATATATATCCTTTCAAATGGGAATCTTCTTTTGACAAATGGTGACAATGATTTGTTTGTTCTTGAGCCTGGAGATGTGATTGGAATCCCTGAACACTTCGGGGTGTCATTAGGTAGAATACGCTCGGAATTTGCTGTTCATGCGAAAGAATTTGATGCAGGAGCCTTCTTTGGTTGCATGGATAAAACACCAGAGATGCAAAACCTTTTTAGCCAGTTTTTTATCTACAACTATCTTGCGATGATAAATATCGCAGTGTCTGCCATGCAGGGGGAAAAGGTGTTTTCTCCATCTGTAAGATCCTATGAATCGGGGCAAACCATCATTTCTCAGGGAAGTCCCGGTAGTGATGTATATACACTACTAGAAGGTGGCCATGCAGATGTCATGGTAAATGGGGTAAAGGTTGGTGATATTAAGGAAGATCAGCTTTTTGGACTTTTCGCCGCACTGACTGACACGCCACGGACTGCTTCGGTAATTGCGTCAAAGCCAAGCCTTGCAGTAGTGGTGTCAAAGGAGGACTTCCTAGAGCTAATCCAACACATGCCACACCTGGCCTTGCAGGCTTTGACGGATCTGGCGCATACAGTTACAGACTTAAACACTCGGGTGGTAAGTCTTTCAAAAGATATTATCACAAAAGAGGTGATCTAGCATTGCCATCGCGGGAACGCAGTCCGGCGCCAAGAAGGGCAGGACATATAGCTCCTGCAAATACCCATTAACTTAGTTGAATAAGCCCCTGAAAAGATTCAGGTTAACATCTGGCTAACAAAAAAATCGAGAAGCTGACAAAAAATAGGGCAAGTGGAGGAAACTTTTTCTGCATTTCATCGATTACTGTTTAGCGCTGTGCAATTAAAAATCTGTTCATTTGAGCAATTGATAAATATAGAGTGTTCAATAACAGTGAATTTGCTGGTGCTTTCGGTGCTTGGCATAGAACGTAATAAGTGACACGAAAGTTCTTAAGAGTGACCGCATGCGAGGAAGGAATAATAGACTTTGATGGATGATGTAAGAAAGACAAAGAGAGATGCTTTGGTTCTTGAGTATCAGGGTTTCGTGCGCCAGGTTGTAGGCTCGCTTATCAAAAAGATGAGTTTGCCATCATCAATGTTCGATGAATATATTGCAGCTGGATATTTAGGCCTTGTTGAAGCCGCGGAGCGTTTTGACTTCAATCAGGGGAAGGCTTTCAAAAACTACGCATATCTCAGAATTCGAGGCGCAATAATCGATAGTTTAAGACGAAGCGCAGATATCCCAGGTTATATCTATAGTCGTTATGTAAAGGCCATGAAAGCTGCGCGGGAACTTCGTGAGGAGCTCTATGAACAAGAATCTCGAAAGACTGGTAAAGAGAATCCTGATGAAGGTCTGGCAACTATACTTGAGTATTTGAGCTTGAGCGCTCTTTCTTTTCGAATCAGCCAACGTGACATGCATTTTGATTTGTCTTCCTTGGAAGACCGAAATGCGAGTCCAGCTAAGCTCTTGGAAAGGAAAGAAGAGTTGAAGATGCTGGGTGAATTGATAGATTCTCTGCCCGAAAAAGAAAGAGAGGTAATTACCTATTACTATTTTGAAGAGAGGTCTTTTGCGGATATAGCACGAGAGGATGGTGAGATGTCCAGATCCTGGGTTACGAGGTTGCACACCCGAGGCCTTAGGATGTTGAGGGATAAGTATCAGGAAGCTTATGAAAGGCAAGCTAATTAAGAATTTATTTTTATTTAGCTTTGTGTCATTGATAGGATGCAAGGAAGACATTATTCATAATTTGTCCGAAGTTTCCGCAAACAAACTTGTAAGTCGTCTTAATCAGGGCCAGATACTTGCGGAGAAAAAGAAGCAAGCTGATGGCAAATGGTCTGTTTCAGTTAAGGAGACTGATGCATTAACAGCGCTGCAGTTTCTGGACAAAGGTCGCTTTCTTCGAGAAGAAAATGAAACTAGTCATGCTAAAGCAAGTGTCATGAGTCCCCGGGAGGAGCAGCGTTTTAGTTTTGAAAGGTCATTGAGCCGTGAGATAGAAACCACACTAACGGGTATTGATGGGGTATTGTATGCTCGTGTGCACCTTAATTTGCCTCAGCAAGACCCCCTCTTTGCTAACAGAAGTCGCGATAATCAAAGCTCAGCTAGTGTTTTCTTACTTGTGGATCGTCAATTTGCTCAACAAAAGGAAGAAATTGCCGGTCTGGTCAGTGGGGCATCGGGAATTGAGGCCGCAACAATCTCTGTGTTGTTAAGCAAACGCAGTCTGCAGAATGCGCAAGAGGGGATTGAGGCCAATTTGCACCCAACTCATTCAGGAGAATCGACTCTAACTTTAGGAGGCATTCGAGATCTGGCAGGAAAGAATGAAGCGACCCTAATTGTAGTAGCTTGGATTCTGATTTGTGGGGGTATTTTGGGGACGTTTTATTATTTCAGGAGACTTCATAGAAGTGTGGCGAGATGCTAGTTGAAATTGCCAGCCCTGATGTAAATGAAAAGGATAGTGTGTACTCGATCTCCGAGGAAGTAGCCTCAGTTCTTTTGCAATCAATTATGGGAGCTAAGGTACTGGCGATTCATAACGGCGCGCCGGATGTCTTCTCGATGAGGCAGTCTTCTTTTATATGTGGGATAGAAGGTAATGGATCGCTGTATCTAAAAGGAGCAAGTCTTCCGCCAACGAGAGAAATGAAGAGACGGATGATGGATCTGCCACAGATGCTAATAAGATTACATGAGGCTAAACCACGAGATCTTTCATCGCCTGTAACCCAAGAAGACTTTCTGTGTTTTTTTCAGAATGTGGAGAGAAAGACATGGGATAGGTTAGGCATATGCACCATCGCAGCCAGTCCTCATTGCAATCTGAGGCGTCTTGCGCGCATTAGCGGGGGCGTTTCAGGATCCATGCTGCAGATCATGAGAATAAAAGCAAAGATCCTCCTTCCGCTCAATGAAGAACAAAAAAAGAGCCTGTCCCAAGGGAATGAAGTACAAATCAATTCACAACATGCTGGCTACGCTTTGCAGCATGGGAACTCAAAAGTAATAGGCTTTCTCTTGTCGAGAGGGGAGTCTTTCTGTTTTATTGTGTGTGGGGAGAAATGTGACATGAATGAGAATGATTTAAGGCTTCAAGCGTCTTTGAATCTTGGATCCCTTGAGATGTCGTTGAATGATTTCATGAGACTTCGAAAGGGGGCGATTCTCAAGTTCAAAAAACCAGAAAACTTTGCTGCGGTCTTAAGTCTGGAAGCTAATGATTGGGCTAAAGTCGATGTTCAAGTGGAGGATGAAGAAATCAAGCTCGTCGTGAAGGAAATTGCTGGAGCTTTTTGAGTCACAGCGTACAAGGGCTTATGTGCAAGATTACGGTATTGAACAGAAAATCAAAGAGGAAGGCATGAGGCTCTTCGAGCAGGTTTCCATATGCAGAACTTTGATTATTGTTTTGTAGAGGCAAGTTCTTCAGCTAATTTCTTTATACCTTGCAAATCAAGTTTCCCACTTCCAAGCACGGGAATGTTCTGAACAAGAAAGAAATCCTCACTCCGAGGGATCCAAAGATTTGGAAGCCCTGAATCAGCCAGCATTTTTACAAGAGATTTTGAATCTAATTCCTTGGTATGTAAGACAATTAAACGCTCACCTTTGCGGTCATCCGCGATAGAGCTCACAACACATATGGCTTCAATCTCGTCCAGCACTTTCTGAATTGCATCTTCGACAGCTCCATGAGGTACCATTTCCCCGGCTATTTTACTGAAGCGAGCCAATCTGTCATGTAAAGTAACAAATCCGTCCTTATCAAGTGTTGCTAAGTCTCCTGTTGAATACCAACCATCCCAGACAACCTCCGCAGTTTTTTCTGGCATCTTGAGGTAGCCATTCATGACGTTAGGTCCTTTAACAAGAAGCAAACCCATGATCCCAGGGGCTAACTCTTCTCTGCTTTCTGGATTCACCACCTTGACAGCGACGCCTGGAATCGGATGCCCGACGGTACCAGGTTTATTGCCAATCTGATCCCGAGTCGCTTCTCTTATGTCAGGAAGATTAATCATTGCTACAGGTGAGAGTTCGCTGCAACCATAGCCCTCAAGAGGTGTAAAACCGAAGGCCTCGTTGAAAGCTTTTGCCACGCGGGTACGAAGTTTCTCTGCACCGGCTATAGCAAGACGAATTGAGGCGAAGTTCTCACGAGGAATTCTTCTCAGGTAGTTCATAAAAAATGTTGGTGTGCCAAGAAGAATTGTCCCTTTTTCCTTTTTTACAAGCTCTACTATTGTCTCGGCTTCCAGAGGACTAAAATGATAGAGGGCTTTCAACCCGCCAATCA
>JAAZON010000633.1 GCA_012797725.1 SAR324 cluster bacterium
CGCCGAGATTCTTAACGCACTAGCAAAGAAGGCTCTCTATGGCGAAGAATCTCAGATTCCTGGGGCTGAATTAGATCAGACAATAAGAGTTGCAATTGAAGAGTTCATATCCGTGTTTAAGGATCTTTATTTGCATGTCCCGAAAGATACTCGCAGGGATGTCTTAGAGATGTTTTCAAAAAGCCAGGAGGCCCAATCTGATCCTTCACACCTCGAGCTTTTATGGTTTGAAATCAAAGACCTTCCGAAGCCTCAAGATATCAGTGAAGAAGACTGGTCGAAGGAGAAAGGTAACTGGAAGGATATTCTAGGGATTACGGATTAGATGCAGTTCGAAGATCCTAGCGCATGAAACACAGATTTCGGATCGTTTGGCTTAATTTAAAACAATTAGCATGCTTCAAAAGTCCTTGATATGAGGCAAGGCTTTGCTCTATCGCAGCTGCTTTGATAGTTCCGACCTCTGCTTCACGAAGGCGAAATTTGAGCCTTCGGAACATTCTCTTTTTCGTGCTCGTACGAAGCGTAAGGTGATGCGGGCGAATGACATACCCAAGGAAATCAATCCCTTGGTGAAGTGGTCGTATTTCTTCTTCGTTCTCATGAAAGCGGAGGTTGAGCTTTTCCCGCAAGAATTCCTTCAGTTCCGGCAACAAACCATTTAGCTCACGCCGACCGGCTGACAAAAGCACGATGTTATCTGCATATCGATAGTAATAACTGACTTTTAAGACATGCTTTGCGAAGTGGTCAAGCTCGTTTAGATAAATGTTTCCAAAGAGCTGCGACGTGACATTACCAATTGGAAGTCCCATAGTGCAACCTTCATCGGAATAGTAACTTGCAAGGATCTCTTCCAGAAGCCACCGCATCCGTGCATCTAAGACTCTTCGTTTGAGAAGAGCACCCAGAATTACATGATTCACTGAATTATAAAATTTACAAACGTCACATTGAAGCGCCCAGCATTCCCTTGTGAAATTACACGACACTCGGCGGACTCCCTCCTGAAGTGCTGAAACTGCGGCGTGAGTTCCCTTTCCTCTCCGGGCGGAAAACGACTGTGCAATAAATGAACTATCAAAAGCAGTATAAAGCGCCTCATGCACTAGGTGATGCACAAAGCGGTCGCGAATTGTCGCTTTGCGAATGATGCGGCATTTTGGGTCATGCACCGTAAAAGAGCTATACTCTCCGTGACGGTATTTAGCACTTCGCAAATCTGTATGAAGAAGAAACAGATTATCCTCAAGGTGTCGCTCGTACATCTGCATATCCAAGCGCTGCCTTTTCCCACGGCGAAAAGAAAACCAGGAGAGAAATATATTCTCAATCGACGTTATTTGATCAAAAATATGTCTAGTCCTTTTCATCTCTCATCCTTAGGAGACTTTATGGATGCTTACGACGTGCCTATCATACACAAATGCAGCGAGCTTTTTCGACTATTGCATGAGTACCAAACAGCTATCCCAAAAGCAGATCGATACACCATCTGGCAGCGCTGTCAAAATCTAACACTTGATATCCTTGAAGGCTTTCTTTCTGCCGCAGCAGAGGAGCAAAATGCTCGCATGCGGCGACTAGGGGATGTTTCCGTGAAGCTTGACATGCTACGACTGCTGACTCGCCTCTCATTTGAGTTAAAGGCTATCAATAACAAAAAATATCTAGAACTTCAGACGCACATAGAAGAGATCGGCAAAATGCTCGGCGGTTGGCTTCGGCATTTGAGACAAAAATAAGAAGAAAAGGAGACGGCACTTCCGACGGACGGCGCGACCATAATTGCTGTTCTGATTCGTATCATTGTCGTTGACATTGACACCATTGGCATTAAAGTTGCCGCAGTTCGAGCGCCGGCCAAAGCCGCCGTTTATATTTACCCTTTCCCTTTACCGTTTGAAGCCTCTCGGGCATACGATTAAACGGAATTCTCATGCAGAGCTTTATCCTCCACCCACCGCCTGTTCGAGCTCCGTATGTTTCACCGTTTGCTCCTTGGGCTGAATTTTATCCGAGAGCAAAAAGACTTTTCTCTCAAAGGACAGGGCAAGAAGTTCTGTCTCCTATGCCGCTACGCACACTCCGCTAAAAACATTTCTTAGACGGACTCTGGCGATCTCGCGGCCAACAGGTTTCATGCAGATAAACCTTGATTTACCTGGCACTACGAAACAGGGCTTATCTTATGCTTTCATCTGTTGAAAATTCAACACCTAGCCCGAATACCTGCAAATTTCCAATTCCCAATTTCCAATTCCCAATATCCATTAATACCAATATTAATACCAATATCCCAAATACCAAGTCCCATTCTACTTCCGACGGACGGCGCGACCATAACCGCTGTACCGAAACGCATCATCGGCGTCGACACCGACACCATTGGCATCCAAGAAGCCGCAGCCCGAGCGCCGGCCACTATCCCACTTCTCTTCACAGCGCCCCCAAGTCTTAAGATAGAGCCTTTCTCCTTGGTTTTTTAGATAGTTTAGAAACAACATCACTTGTAGCTCTAAAAGAGAGGCTGTCTCGTAGCTTTGGCACTTTGGATTTGAAGTCATATAGAAAAGCTGCTCGGTATCAGTCTTCCTTTCTGACCCTGGCAGGAAGTCTCTTCTTATTAACACTACGCGTGACTCTAAGGCTTCAGCTCTAGCAAAAGCTTCGTCCTTCCAAGAATCAAAATTATAGAAGGGCATCCCATCTTCCTTCCTCCATGCGGCTTCTACTCTTTGTTTAAGCTTAAGAAGCGTCATCCCTTTGGGGATAACTATTAGAGCATGGGTCTGAGCTATAGTCTTTCCTTCTACAAACTCATCGGGGCTATTAAGTAGTTTTTCTGTTAGAAAAGCTGGGATCGGAGGATAATCTATGCTTTCAGGCTTTCCATCGACTCTTGGAAGAAGCTCCCAAGCTTCTACTCCTAGATAATTTGGCCCCATTATCTCCTTAAACCTCTCATAGCGCCGAAGTAGGTCTCCGCCTGAAGGTCCAGCAGTAGCGCTAAACGCTGGATTACGCCCTGCTGCCTCTTTTAGTAGTGCTATTGCATCTGCTATGCTTGGGGGCTGCCCTTCTGTTCTTGTTTGTGATTGTTCTGGTTCACCACTCATATCGCCTCCATTCCTTCTCCTAAGTATTATGGGCACTTAGACCTGCTACGTTACATAGTCATTTAAGAGAATTCCGAAACTTAAGCCGTTGAATAAACTTGGCTAAGTGGCGAAGTGTCATATTGCTTTCCATGTAAACCTGCACCGGCCATTTGTATCCTATTAGGCAAGTTTCTTTAGTTAGATTGTAATGTCCGTGGCGTAATACACTCATGATAAAGAGAGAGTTGAAGCTTCCGGAAGTGCGAAGCTGGTAAAGGTTGCATAAAGCCAGTAACGCCCGCCTATCCATCAACCACTATTGGGTGTAATTTAAAGATCAGACCCACCGAAACTGTAGATGCGATTGAGCATCTTGATATCCAAAAGGTCTTTATCCCTTCCTGCTGCTTTCTTATTTTTTAAGAGATCCTGAACTGAAATGAAGTAGACAGGCAAACCATCAAGTTCGCCCTTTTCCCTATTTTTCCAGGCTTCATCAAAAGTCACACCATCAATTTGTGTGATTAAATCTATCCGATTGGGCGGCTTCCCCAGCATCAGGATCTTTTTATTGAAGAGAGATCTATCCTTCGGGGGTAGGACATCCCCAAAGCCAAATTTTTCGAGAACTTCTCTAATAAGTATTTCACTCTCAGCGGAACCGTTAATAAAGAAATCTATGTCACCTGTAATTCGAGGTTCGGCGTATCGGTTGTATGCCCAGCCTCCAATCACTAGATACTGGACATTCTCCGAGTTCAGCAGTTCGATAAACTCTCTCAAATCTTGGATAAGTTTCATAGTAGGGTTTCATCAAATCCAGACCAAGCGCAATTCTCTCGTCTGGAGAAAGGTTCTTGTAAAAGAGAAAACTTGCCTCATCAGCTTCCGCATGTGAGTCAAAAGTCTGAAAAACTCTCGTGATTTTCTCGTCTGACATAACAGAATTATAGCACCAGCCCTGCTGCTAGCTCAACATGGGATCCTGCTAGGTAGTTCTCCCTGTACCCTAGCTACTTCTCCCTGTACCCTAGCTGCTTACTTCTCCCTGTACCCTAGCTGCTTTTACTCTCCCTGTACCCTAGCTGCTTTTTCTCCCTGTACCCTAGCTACTTTTTTCTCCCTGTACCCTAGCTACTTACTTACTTACTTTTGTACCCTAGCTACTTTTTTTCTTTTTTTTTGACTGAAGTAAGCAACTTTTCGCGGAATTCATCGATTACCAGAGGTTATGAATGTAAGGCATACAAAACGCATAAAGAAAATGAAATATCACCCTCATGGGAGCATGCTATTTATCACTTTTAGTATAGAGGAGGGGCTTTTGCTTCTTTGCAATCCTCTATGTGAGGCAATCATAAAGAGTTGCCTTGCAAGGGCTCAGTTCCTACACCCAGTAACTATAAGTGGATTTTTAGTAGAAGCCACCCATGTTCATCTTCTCATTGTAGTGGATAACCCAAATGATGTCCCTGGATTTGTTAGGTGTTTTAAGACCGAAAATCGCATATTAGGAAGAAGGAAGCGCACTATATGGTGTGAGTCTTTCGATGACCCAATTGTTTTAACTCTACCCAGGGCTCTAATGGTAATGGTCTACATGTACTCAAATCCCTCTAAAGACAACCTAGAAGAGAGCATCAATCTTTAGAAACAAGCCTTTAGAAAGAAACACCACTAAGTGGGAGTACAGTAGAAAAAGCCTTTATAGTAGAAGGCCTTTTTCAAACCTTTTCTCCTACCAATCAGGACTTGAAGGTACTGAAATCTGAGACTCCTCGCCCTCCTCTTTGGGCAGAATATTAAGCAAGTCACCCCAGTCGGTCCTCTCGCTCATTTCACTCTTTGTCTCAGGCGGGATAAATTCCTTTCCTTCTCGTAACTGCCAACCACCCCCAAGCGCTCTATATATTGAAATAAGTGCAAGTGGGACTGCACCGCGGGATTGCATCAATGCGTCCTCCTGCGCAAGAACGGCCTGCTCTGCCGTGAGGACAGTTGTGTAATCTGCGGCGCCACTTTGGTACTCTTCCATTATCAGGGCCAGGGCGCGTTTTGCGGCAGCAACTGCTTTTTCTAAATGTGATACTTGCTCTATAGCTTTTGAAAAAGAAACAATGGCATTCTGAACCTCTTGTTGCGCAAAAAGCACTGCCTGCTGATAAGCCACTAACGCTTCTTCAAAGCGAGCATCTTGCACTCTTACGGCATTACTAATTTGCCCATAATTCAAAATGTTCCACCTGAATGAAGGACCAACAGAGCCCGAACGAGAGCCCCATTTGAACAAGTCATTCAGACTGCTCCCATTTTGCTCCACTGAGAGAAAACCAAAATTCCCACTCAACGAAAACGAAGGATAAAAGTCGGCCTCTGTTGCACCTATAAGAGCGCTTTGCGCTGCTGCAATATATTCTGCCTGACGGATATCAGGACGGCGTCGAATTAAATCGGCAGGAATGCTTACCGCGACTTGAAGCGGAGCACTTGGTATTCCGGGCTTCCCGGAAAGCAAGTCTCCAAGTTCTGCTGGTGCAATCCCTAGCAAAATACTCAAG
>JAAZON010000634.1 GCA_012797725.1 SAR324 cluster bacterium
GCCTTTTCAAGGTGACTAGGATTCAAATCAGAGTCCGACTCTTTGGTGATTCGAGCCTGCATAATACGAGGCGGTTGGGCGACTTCTTCACTTTTCTTTATTGCAATTTGTTCACTCTTGCCGTTCGAAATGGCTTTTTTAGAAGAGCCAGAATATGAGATTGCAGCTTTGGCACTTGTCGAAGGCACATTCTTGTTCGCAGGAACTTTCTTTATCTCAACCCATTTTTTGCTCGCATTTGAAGCTTGAACTTTGGGGCTTTCCTTTTTTGTGCTTTGCGTATTTCCTGAACTTTTGTTGCTAACGGCTATCTTCTCTACTCTTGGACTTCCATCCGTTTCAGCCTGAAGTGACACCACTAGCGTGCCCTTAATTTGTTGCGCTTTGGGTTTTGAAGCCACAGTTTGAGTTTTTACTGCAAGCTTCTTCAAGGATTGCTTGGTAGCAGTATTTTTTTGAATTGCGTCCGCCTCAACATTTAATACGAATGCCAAGGATGCGCTAAATACAACTCTAAGCACATAAGCACGGACTTCAATACTCTTTAGCAAAATAACCTCTCTTTAGTTTCCTAGCTAGCAGATAAACAAAATAAGCTGCTCTAGCCAAACTTCCTACTGCCAAGGCCTTGAAAATCCTCAATGTCTTCCCAGGCCAGCCAGGCGGTCCAAGGCCTTAAAAAAAGCCCCTCACCTTCATGAATGGCTTCTTATCGAACGACCATTCGAGTGTCAACGAACTATGCTACTTTAACTCACTTGCACTTGCTTAATCTATTGATTCCATTGAGCTGTTATTAGCAAACAAAGATTCATCAGATAGAACTCTTGTGTGTTAGGCATAGCAAAGGCACGCTATAAATCCCTATGAAATCTTATACTTAGCAAATTAAAAGCATGGGTGAAATTTAGATATACTTCGCGCTCGACAAAGGGAGGCTTTTGATTAAAAAAGCTGCCCAAGCAAAGGCTAGCTCATTTTAGGACTGAATTTATATCAGAAGGGCTGCTACCTTTCTAAGTTCTCCAGTCTCCATTATATACCACTAATTGATAAGACCTAAACAACTTAAGACCTTCATAACTATGAAACTTCAATTTCTTTCTAGAGCAATCGTTAGTCTTTTCATTCTTACTCTTATTATATATGCACGAGTTGGGCATTGTGAGGATAACCGGAAATTTCAAATCTACACCGCTCTTGCTTTGACAGGAATAGCTTCTTTCCGGGGGAGCCATGAATCACATGGGGCGACTCTTGCTGTTTAGGAATAAAATCAACAGGTGAGTGGAAAACGGGCTAGCCTGATTCTGGAGGACACCGAGAGCAGTAATATTGGAACAATTAACGCAATTCATAAACTTAGTGCGGTGGATGGAGCAAGAATTATTCTTGGCCCAAGCTGGATTGGCAACTTCTAAAGAGTCTTGCGAATTGCTTAGAAAAAAAAGAGCCTCCTAATATCTCCTAGCTCTACCATTGACGTGTTTAAAAAGAAGCTCACTGACTATCCCCTTGTCTTCTCAACCTGGTTCACCTTTCAGAATTAAGTGGACTTCCTTTTATCTCTCTTACGGAATGCCAAGAGAGAGAAAAAGTCACTTTTGTATCCGATCAAGACCAGTTCTTTGAGGCAATGGGAAGCTTGTTAGCTGAAAGAGTCTCTAAATATGGAATTACGCTCATCAGAGATTCCGACCACCCAAAAGATTCCGCCGATTTTCGTTCCTCACTTCTAAAACTGAGGAAAGGCGGTATTGACGTTTTTGTTTTGAATCTGGGTGGTGAGCAAAACTTGCTGAGTTTTCTAAGCCAACATTGTCAACTTGCACTCTCTACCCCTTTGTTTGGAACCAAGTACCTGAATAGTTATGCGGAGAAAGAAGAATTTCGGCAACTACTGGGTAGCTTGATCTATTTTGTTCCCCCCTCAAAACAGCCGATTCAATATTCGTTGAAGCGTACAAGGCCCGGTTTAACACGCTCCCACTTGTTAGTGCATCAAACGCCTAGAATGCAAGAAAGATGCTTCTTGAGGCCTTAAGCCATGGTGTAAATGACCCGTACTCACTTAAGGAATTCCTTCTAAGCTAGACATTCACAACTTCAAACTTCGATGAGTAGCGATTCAATGAAATGGGAAGCTTAAAAACAAAGGACTTTGTTATTAAGAGGCTTGCAAATGGATCGTCAAATCGAGATTCTGACAAACTCACAAGCTCTAATTGGCAGTCCCTTTAACTATGAAAGCGCACATGCATTGGTGCTTTTTATCACTAAATAATATTATTAACATTACAAAGCGAAGTAATGGCTTGCGTTCTTATTCCTGTAGTGACTGATGATTGGATTTAACTGTAGAAGGAAGAGAAATTATGAAAAAGACAGCACTTGTAACTGGAGCAAACAAGGGACTCGGATTTGAAATAGCCAAACAGCTGGCCGAACAAGGTTGCACTGTCTTTCTTGGGGCACGAGACAAAGAAGCGGGCCAAAAGGCTGAAACCTTCCTGCGCTCTCAAGATTTGGACGTTCATTTCATTAAACTTGATGTTAATAACCCAAGTGATCGTAAAGACTGTGCGGAAGTGATCTCCAGACATCCCGGAAAATTGGATATTCTTGTCAATAATGCTGGCGTGATGCTGGACAGAGAAAAGAGGGCATCTAACGTCTCAGAGAAAACTCTAAGAGAAACCTTTGATACTAATTTCTTTTCAGTTGTTGCATTAACACAAGAGCTTCTCCCGCTGCTAAGAAAGAGTGAAGGCGCAAGAATTGTAAACCATTCAAGCATGCTAGGCTCACTCAGCAAGAACTCCAAAGGAGAAACAGGAGCGTTTGGACTACTTGCCTACAATGCTTCCAAAGCTGCACTCAACATGTTCACTGTGCTTCTAGCAAAAGAACTTGAAGGCACAAATATAAAAGTTAATTCCGCGCATCCTGGCTGGGTAAAGACTGATTTAGGAAGCAGCGCTGCTCCAATGGAGGTGGTTGACGGTGCCAAAACGGCAGTACAACTTGCCACCCTACCAGATTCTGGCCCAAGTGGTGGATTCTTCCACATGGGAGAGGCGCTTCCTTGGTGAGAAGAGTTTTTAGTCTTTATCACCAGGAAATTTAAGTTCACCTTTCGGATTCCAGCCTTAATTACTACCTCTATGATATTCATGGTCACGCAGTGGCCCTATTCCTTTAATCTGGAAACATACCTTGTTTGCTGGATTTACCACCAAAACTCCGGTTATGGCGTTGTCACTATCTGGATCTATCTCTTGGCGTGGAATTCCATTTTCAAAGCCAACAACAGAAAGCATTTGGCGACATTTTATCCGAGTCGCAAATTGGATTTATTTGACCCGTGGAACACTATGCTTATAATGCACAATTAGCTAACGTCCCATTACTGGA
>JAAZON010000635.1 GCA_012797725.1 SAR324 cluster bacterium
ATCGAAGGGTATCTCAGTAAGAACGGGGATAATAGGGCATTTGAACTTTTGCTCAAACTTTGTCATGAAATCTTGAAATTCACTGCGTCGATTTTCCGGAAGGGAGGTATGAAGTATTACTATGTTCTCGAGATCTCTTTCCTGACAGTTTTCTGTGTATACATCTGCAAAATCCACTGAGTAGTGAATGCAACCCTTCGGAATATTTTTCCCGACCCAATCTCGGATTTCTTCGGGGGAATAGGTTCCTAATAGTGCTTTCGGCCATAGTTCTTTCCATGCAGCCTTTCTTGCAAGGCGCCTTTTTTCAATATCTGTTGTGTATTCAAAAGAGCACCTAAGACCAATCGATTCTAATCTTGCTTGAATACGTCTGTTTAAAGCAGTTTGCTCAAAAATAGTTGCCATACGTTTAGTAGGGCAATGTATTCTGATTTTAATGTCAAAGTCAGGCGTCAATCTCCATTCAATCGCGCTGATATATGGGGCATCCCTGGCAGGATGCAATGCTTGTCGGAAGGCTTTTACAATATCTTTGCGACAGGGGAGAAGGGAAGCTGATGGCGATTCTTTTCCAAGAGGAAAGCTCTCGTTTAGCCCAAGATGCGGGCTATCTTTTCTCTGCTCCAGAACAAGCGCAGTTTTCATACGACTGCTTTAATTCACTTAAAGTTGCACGGATGCTAATAATGTATCTCAGCCTTCAGAGTGCCAAAAGAGGAAATAAACCCTGCGCCAATGATTTTTGACAAAAAATCAATTGGTAATAGCAGGGCGAGCGAGATCTTGGCGTAGCTAAGGCGAGCCGTAGAGGATGAAACCCCAGCCTGATATAATTTTCATACTTTTGGGGCTTAGGGTTTATTTGTCTTCGACGGCTCTCCTCGACTTGGGCTTTCGCCCAAGATCTCGCTCACCCAGTCATTCTGATTCATTTTTTTAACAAAAATGAATGAGGCTGGGTTTATGCTCATTAAGTGTGGGTAAATTGGCTCTGCTACCCAATTCCAGATAGCGCTACCATTAATAACCCATGCATAATAGTGACTGCGACGACGAGACGTAATTGATGAGTTATCGGTTTAGCCCAATTATTTCAGCAATCACGAGCTGGAGCTCTAACGTGCCCAGAATTTTTGATAATCTGGGCCCATAGAGTCTGGTGGGTTCTTGGGAACCTTCACTTTGACTGCAAGAGGGACTGGGAAGTCAACACCAACGATAATTGCTTCTCCAGGGGTTAGTGAAGGAACCATATTCGCAGATGCCCTGTCGATTTCAGCACTGGCACGCTCCACTATGGCTCTGTCTCTATCGTTAACGAGACGATGAATCAACATTGTTCCCATTTGACTCAAGATATCTTCAGGGATATCTCTTGGCCTTTGTGTCGAGAGTATCAGGCTTAGAGAATATTTTCTTCCCTCCTTAGCGATCAGTTTAAATGCATCTAGATCTAATTTAATATTTTGATCAAGTAATGCGGTGTTTAGGAATTGATGCGCCTCATCAAGGATCATGACCATTGGTTGTTGACGGAAATATTCTCTTCTAGCAAGCTCTAGCAAATGCCGGCCAATTGCATTGCCCACTATTTCTCTTGCATTATGATAGAAAGAGAGGTGTTTCAATGAAATTCTTAGTACAGAGCAATCGCGGTCTTTAAGGAAAGCATGGAGTTCCTCAAAAAGAGAGGGAAATTGTCCTGGATGAAAAATGGGCGCCAGGTTGGATGTATTCAAGATGTCCTGAATTCTGTTTATCAACGGGATGCATTGTGAGTGATCGCCGCTATTTATTCCACCCCAGATTAAGGGTTCAACAGCACTTCTTTGGTGAAAGACGCATTCATTTTGAATTTGACGAGTTAAGTTGAGGATTTCAAAGTCAGCATAAGGGTTTTCGATTTCATTGATGTAGTTTTCGTAAGCTTTTTCAAATTCCACCTTAGACCTATCGGCTTTCGTTATCAGACCACCGGTTGCAAGGATAGGCATAAGCCTTGCAACCTTGAGGCTTTTCATCGCTGCTCTAAGTTTTGGAGCTTGGGCAGCATCAGGCTTAAAAATGGCGAACAAGTCGTCTTCGGTCAGATGGAAATATGGTATAGCGACAGCCATTGATGAATCGGGTTGTTCTCTTTCTGCACCAACATGAACATGGCGAATTCGTCCCTGAAGTCTGTAATATTCACCCGTGGCATCGAAGAGAATTAGTTTTGCGCGATGCTTCTCTATCTCTTCAACCAGACTTGCGATGGTCCAACTTTTTCCACCACCCGTTGCTCCCAAAACAGCGCAGTGTCGGCCAAATAATCTTTCTGGTGTTAAGCCAACTGGCGTTGCGCTTTTGTTCGGAAGCGTTGCGAAGTGAAGAAGGAGACCGCCACTATCTTGCTCCACTTTTTGCCGACTTTCTATGACCATTTGTACAGTCTTTGGATCGGCTATGTACACGGAGCTTCCAATTTTTGGAGTCTGAAGCACGCCAGAACTAACAGCCCGAGTTCTAATCTCAACTGATGCAAGAAAATCCACCACGGCCACAGGGGTGACCCGGGCTTCACCATCATTGCCTTTCTTTTTTTGTACAGCCAAACTTACATCACTTATTTGTCCAAAAATAGCGTAAGGCTCACTCTTGATAAGAACAAAATCTCCTGAAGTTGCTGTGGCACTTGGCTTGATACTCTTTTGTGATTCCTTTGATGCAAGTACAAGCTTTGCAGAGGATGAGGAGACCTGGGACAAAATGCCAATATAGCTGTCGATTGGAAAAAAATTAAAAGTCTCTTTGATAGGCATTTGCGCATTTGCATCTGTTTCGTTCATGATTCTTGCCTTGTTTGGAGAAAAGCCTTCTGTTTGATTTAGATCACATGTGGGCGACTTTAGTTTCTTTATTATAATCGTTAGAAGCCTTCTTGGCGCTACACCCCATTTTGTAAAAAAAACCGTCATCAATCCAGCCACTTAGGACCTTCATTAATGAAGTTTTACTCCCTTGACTCTTGGCAGTTTAGAAGGGAAAACAGACAGAAGAGTAGCAAATGTGTCGCGCTTGGGGTCTTGTGAATTAAAGATATTTAAGAGAGCACCAATATGGCCAAAGGCTTCATTAAGGTAAAGGAAGTCTACTGCAAAGGATGCGGCTTGTGTGTTGAAGTTTGCCCCCAAGGGACATTGAGACTTTCAAATCGTCTAACCAAGAAGGGTTACCATCCTGTTGAATTGCGAGAGGATAAGTGCACGGCCTGTGCAAGTTGTGCTTCTGTTTGTCCTGAAGCTGCCATCACTATAATCAGGGAGATTCCAGCGTCGAAGCTTAAATCACACATCGAAGAAAAACTGGGTACCATAAATAAGGATTTAAAAAATGCCTCGTGAGCTGATGAAGGGCAATTACGCCATGGCAGAGGCTGCTGTTCGGGCAGGCCTTGAAGGTTATTTTGGATATCCGATAACACCTCAGACTGAAATTTTGGAATATCTATCAAAAAGGCTTCCTGAATTGGGGCGTGTCTTTATTCAGGCTGAAAGTGAGGTCGCTGCTATTAATATGGTTTATGGTGCAGCTTGCACAGGGGCGCGAATCATGACGACCTCGTCGGGACCTGGTGTAAGTCTCATGGCGGAAGGCATGTCTTATATTGCTGGCTCCGAAATACCGATGGTGCTTGGCAATGTGATGCGAGGAGGTCCTGGTCTTGGTAATATCGCACCATCTCAGTCAGATTATAATCAGATGGTTCATGGAGCAGGTCATGGTGATTATCATCAAATAGTATTGGCTCCAGCTGGAGTTCAGGAAACGATAGATCTAACGGTCGAGGCTTTTGATTTGGCAGAGCAATATAGATCAATCGTCATAGTCTTAATTGACGGAACCATTGGTCAGATGATGGAGCCAGCTGAGCTTCCCCCAATGAAGGAGACTCCGAAGAATAGGCCTGATTGGGCAATTGGCCGTTTTGAGATGGGTGAGCAGCGTTTAATAAATTCCTTTAATTTAGATCCACGAGGCCTTGAATTGATGAATATCAAGCGCATGAAAACTTGGTTGGATATAAAGGAGCGTGAAAGCAGATCATATGAGTATTACTTGGATGATTCAGAATTTATCGTGGTGGCTTTTGGAACGGCAGGGCGCGTCTGCTTATCTTCGGTTCAACAGGCTAGAAAGAAGGGAATAAAAGTAGGCCTTTTTCGGCCTATTACTTTGAGTCCTTTCCCTTGTGAGATGCTTAGGGAGGCTTCAAAAACAGTGTCTGGATTGCTAGTTGTGGAAATGAATGCTGGGCAGATGTTGCTAGATGTTAGGAATTCAGTGGGCGATGAGATTCCTCTGAATTTCTACGGTAGGGTTGGGGGGCTAGTGCCGTATCCTGGGGAGATTCTTGCTCAGATCGAAGAATTGGCAAAGAAGGCTGTTGGGGGCACTGGAAGAGATGCTTGGGAGCGGTGGATGCAAAATATTCAAAGAGTAGTTTGAGAGTGACGACTTATGAACGATAATTCTCATCAAGGCCCCGGAAATTGGGAGCTTGTCTATGATCGTCCTGCCTTTCTCAGGGATTGCGCAATGTCCTTCTGCCCTGGATGCACTCATGGAACTGCACATAAGCTGATAGCTGAAGTTGTGGATGAAATGAATATTTCAAAATCTTGTATTGGTGTGGCATCGGTCGGATGTTCTGTATTTTCCTATGAGTTCTTTCGCTGTGACTTCGTAGGGGCTCCCCATGGTAGAGCACCAGCCGTGGCAACGGGGATAAAGCGAATGCTGCCGCAAAGAATAGTTTTTACTTATCAAGGAGATGGAGATCTTGCTTCGATTGGCATGGGGGAAGTAGTGCATGCGGCAGCTCGTGGAGAGAAAATTACAGTCGTCTTTGTGAATAATACGATCTATGGAATGACTGGTGGACAGATGGCGCCAACCACAATACTTGGGCAGCGAACTGTTTCCAGCCCCTTGGGGCGTAGTTCCGAAACATCAGGATTCCCCATTCGAGTGGCGGAATTACTTGGCACATTGGAGGGAGTTGCATTCTCAGCAAGACGAAGTCTTCATGATTTGAAAAATATAAAAATGGCCAAAAAGGCCATTCGTTTAGCATTTGAATCCCAAAGGCGGGGGCTTGGTTTTTCTATCATCGAGCTTCTGTCGACTTGTCCGACAAACTGGGGATTAAGTCCTTCAGATGCTTGCAAGAGAGTTGGAGAGGAATTGCTTGACGTTTACCCGATCGGGGATTTTAAAATTCATTCAGAACTGGCATCGATAAAGGTTTAGAGTGCAAAGCGATATCATTATTTCAGGCTTTGGTGGTCAAGGGATTCTCTTTGCAGGTGAGATCCTTTGTAGAGCGGCAATTGAATCTGGTTTGGAAACCTCATGGTTTCCATCTTACGGGCCCGAGATGAGAGGGGGCACGGCTTTTTGCACGGTAATAATTAGTGATGAACCGATTGCATCTCCTATTGTGGAGTATCCCAGCGCTGTTATCGCACTGAATCTGCCGTCTTTCTTAAAGTACGAAAAGCTGCTTAGCAAAGATGGCATATTGGTAGCAAACGCTTCTTTAATTGATACTCGTTCTGAAAGAGTAGATATCTCCTGCACCTATATACCAGCAACCGAAATAGCCGAGAAAATTGGTGAAAAAAAGGCAACAAATATAGTTGCCTTAGGCTCCCTTGTTGCGGGTATTAAGGTTCTGGATCTGAATGTTGTTAAACTTTCCCTTCAAAAAACACTGACCGGAAAAAGAGCAGGACTGTTGGATATCAATATCAAGGCACTAGAGGAAGGATACGAGTTTTTTACGAGCACCTGAGATGCTCATGTTTTTCCTATGACTTGGTCAGAAGCAAATAAAGTCCACTGCGGATTTAGAATAATTTCTCGATATGGATTATTCGCAGTTCTAAGTGCTTCAACTACTGAAGCATGAGCTATAAAGGAAAGCTTTACATCAATTGCGCCCTGAGGATCAAAACCCTCGGAAAATTGAGGAGAAACAGAGCGGATGCTCGTCAGTGCTTCCAGTAACGATGATAAGTAAGGAATGGTTAAGAGCCGAACGACTTCAAATGTGAGTTTATAAAGCTCGAAGGTAAGTGGGATATGAGTCTCAGGTATGAGATGCAAAAATTTGTGGAAATGGTAGAACACAACCGGCATGGAATTAACAGAAGACCAAGCTTCAGCATCGGCCGAGCTGGGGTGTATCGAGTATGATTCCAGGGCGCTAGACCAGCACCAAGATGCTGAAGGACCATTACACCACAAAAACGACGAGTCCACTCATCCAAATAAGCCTGGTCTGCAAATTTGCCTTCTTCATCCTTTGCATAGCACCAATCAAGGCATTTTGCTTTCCACCAGCTTAGCACTTCTAGCCCATCAGAACTTCGTCTGAAAGAGACAAGCCCAACATTGTATTTACCGTACTTTTCGAGATAACGAAGTTCTTCAGGAAATCTATGTTCATGAATTAACACTGAATCCTGACACATTTCATCGAAAACACGATCTGGACTAGAAAAAAAGTAGAGATCGGCACCGAGATAGGTGACTAAATCAATCTCAGAATAATTCAATAAAAGTCATTGAATAATAGTTGGGGTGCATGTCCAGAGGTACACTACTGGGCTACGATTATTTTTTGCTTCAATCAAAAAGGGGATCCTCAGCTTCGATCTCAGAAATGCTGAAAGGATAGACATTCGGAATTTTAAGTCCTGTGTGTCTACCAATTTCATCACTCGGGCATAAGTTCAATCACTTTCTTTTAAGTTCATTGAGTAGAATCAACGAAATTTCATCCATACAAACGGCAAAAATCTCAAATGAATGACTTTCGTTTCTCAAAAGAGAATGAAAAAGCGATATTACCTTTAGCAAATATTTGCTGTCAAAATAAGTACACTAGTATCTAGTGTCCATAGACCGATTTTCTGTTCTCTCTATTTGAGTTCAACAATAGGAACAGGTGGTACCTTCTCGTCGAAAGGAGTCAGAGGGCAGTTTGCTCTTTCCTGTTCCACAATTAAGACTACCTCCTGAAGATATTCAACGGGATAATTTGAGTAGCGAGACCTTGCATTTCTTCTATAACTAGATAGCAAGAAGTTGACTGACTGAACTTCGGCGTATCTTGAAAATCTAAGAAATAGTTCGAAGTCTGCAGCATGTTTCCATCGAGTATTCAACAGGGCTCCAGATTTCTCCCAAAGACTTCTCTTCCAGAACATGGACTCCTGATATATGAAAGGCTGCACAACATTTAGCTGTAACCAGTTTCTTCTTGCATAAACTGCCGGAAGGAGATCCACGTAAACAATATCACCATTGTCATCCACCGCACTTGGGTGACCGACAATCCACTCTATGTCCTTATTACGAAACAAAATGCCCGCCGCAAAGAGCAGGGCTTTTTCATTGTGAAGGTCTTCAGGCCAAAGCCACGTCATCATTTCCCCACTACAGTGGTTCAACCCAACTTCTAGGGCCTCAAAACGAGATAATTCTTCTGGGCTATCGAAAATCAGAAGGTGTTCTTTATAGGTATTTAAGATTTTTAGGTTTGTGTCACTGTTTCCGCAATTAATGACGATGAATTCAAGGTGGGGGTAATTTTGGGAAAGTACCGATTCAATACACTGGCTGAGAAAAAGATCTTCCTTTTTGCAAACTGTCACCACTGAAGCTTTGGGGTATCCCGGGTTGGATTGTATTCGTGGGAATACTTTGGGTGTAAAAGCCCTGGTAACTTCTTGTCTCTTCGAATTGAGAACAAGGATTGGTGGCGCGTTTTTGAAGGTAGGCTCATCAGGAAGATTCAAGGCACGCTCTCGATCTATTATCGATAAGCATTCTTTTTTGTAATCACCAAGGAAAGATCTAGACCGCTGCCCTTCGCTGTGACTTCGAAAACCACCAATTCTACCATCAACAGTGTGAAGTTGTGCGTAGCGGCTAAAGCGAGCCCAGAGCTCGAAGTCAGCGGCAAGCTTGAAG